>CAZLBJ010000114.1:0-7651 GCA_964557755.1 uncultured Thermoanaerobaculia bacterium | reverse complement strand
TCGAGCACCGCCACCCGCTCGAAGACGTCCTGGCGGACGAGCACCGGCGCGGCGGGGTCGGGGCGGCGGCGCAGCGCGTCGCCGGCGGCCACCCAGACGCGGGCGCCGCCGGTCTCCCGGCCGCCCGCGGACTCTCCGGCGGCGGGCGCCGGCGACGGGCCGCCCAGCGGCTCGTAGCGCCACTCGACGCCGCCCTCGCCGCCGCCGGTCTCGGCCTCTGCCTCACCGCCGGCCGCGGCCACCCCGTCGCCGCCGACGCCGTAGTGGGCCCGGAAGCGCTCGACCAGCGGCCCCACGCCGGGCCAGCCGGCGGCGCGGGCGAGCAGCGGGTGATCAGGGTGGTAGGTGGCCCAGGCGGCGCCGGCGAGCAGCGCCAGGACCGCCAGCAGCAAGCCCCAGGTGCTCAGGTCCCGTACGACGCGGCGCCACATGAGCACATTCTAAGGGAGGCCCTGCTCACAGGTAGCCGAGCGCGCGCAGGGCGGCGCGGTCCTCGTCGCTCAAGGCGGCGGCGGAGTGGCCGCCGGGCGGCGCCTCCGCCCGCGGATCGCCGAGGCGCTGGCGCAGCGCCGCCAGGGCCGCCTCCGCGGACCCTTCGCAGGCGACCGGGTGCCAGCCGCCGCCCTCGCCGGCGCGGCGGGCGCACTGCTGGCCGCCCTCCCAGACGACGCGGCGGGCGGCCGCGGAGGCGGCGCCGTAGACGTCGTCGGCGAGACGCAGGTGCAGGTTGGGCAGCAGGTGGATGCGGTTGACTTGCTCCTCGAAGAAGACGCGGCCGCGGTCGCCGGGCCGGCCGAGCGGGCGGCCGTCGAGGCCCGCGGGCAGCGGCGCGCCGGCGGCCGCCAGCAGGGTCGGGAAGAGGTCGGCCACCGAGGTCAGCGCCGCCTCCCGCCCGCCGCCCGGCCCGCCCGGGCGCTTGACCAGCAGCGGCACGTCGACCAGCTCCGGGTCGAGGCGGTAGGCGTGCGACAGGCGCCCTTCCTCGCCGAGCAGCTCGCCGTGGTCGGCGACCACCACCACCCACGCCCGCTGCCACAAGCCGTGCCGCCGGAGAGCCGCGAACAGCGCCCCGAGCTGGGCGTCCATGAACGCCACCTCGGCGTGGTAGGCGGCGCGCAGCCAGCGGCGGCCGGCGGCGGTGACCGGCGCCTCGCCGTGGACCAGCCGGCGCCACGCCTCGCGGTCGCCGGCGGCCGCCGCCGCCCACTCCGGCGGCTCGCCGGGCGCCGCCAGGGCCGCCCTGGCCGCCGGCTCGCCGGTGCGCTCGCGGAACGCCGGCGGCGCGGCGTAGCTCTCGTGCGGGTCGAAGTAGTTGACGAACAGGAACAGCGGCCCGCGCGGGCGGCGGTCGAGCTCGGCCAGGACCGCTTCGGTGAGCCGGTCGCCGCGCGTCTCGAAGCCCTCGGGGTCGTGGTAGACGTCGAAGCCGCGGGCGACGCCGAACTCGTGCGCCACCAGCTTGCCGCCGGCGAAGCCGGCCGTGTGGTAGCCGCGCCGCCGAAGCTCCTCGGGCAGGCTGGGCACGGCGCGGGCCAGCCGGTGGAGGCGCACGCCGGCGCCGTGGCTGCCGGCGTAGAGGCCGGTGAGCATCGAGGCGTGCGCCGGCAACGTCCAGGGGGCGGTGGATGCGGCGCGGTCGAAGGTCGTGGCGGCGGCGGCGAAGGCGTCGAGGTGCGGGGTCAGCCCGGCAGGTCCGCCGTAGGCGCCGAGGGCGTCGCGGCGGGTGGTGTCGAGAGTGACGAGGACGATCGGCGGCGGCTCGACCGGCGCGGCGTCGGCGGTGGCGAGCCGCGGCGCCCCCCACAGGTAGAGGCCGGCGGGATCGCCGTCGACGCGCAGGGTGGCGCGGACCGTGCCGCCGCCGCGTGCCGGCAGCGGCACGAGGATCTCCCCGCGCCGGCTCGGCGCCAGCTCGGTGGCGACCGGCTCGCCGCCGTCCACCTCGATGCTGAAGCGCGCCGGCGCCGCGGAGAGGTTCTCCGGCCGCAGGTGGAGCTCGGCGGCGGCCGCCGGCAGCGCCAGCTCGCGGCCGCCGGGGCCGGCGAACAGCATCCCCGACGTCTTCACCGTGCCGAGGCCGGTGACGCCGGTGATCAGCAGGTCGGCGAGGTAGTGGTGGCGCTCCGCGGCGACGGCGGCGAAGGGCTCCTCCGCGGCGCCGGGAAGCGCCAGGCCGAGGCGGCGGAAGCGGTTGTCGATGCGGGCGGCGTCGTCCGGCTCGCGGCGGCGGGTGAGGCGCAGCACGTGGCTCCCCTCCGCCAGCAGGCTCGGAGGCAGGGCGACCCGCAGGGTGCCGTCGGTGCGGCCGCCCTCCGGGAAGCCCGCCAGCGGCCGGCCGTCCCACTCGAGCTCGAAGCGAAAGCCGAGGGAATCGTCCGCCGGCTCGAAGGAGAGCGCCACCTCCGCCGCCGGCGTGCGCAGCACGGCGCAGGCGACCTCGGCGACGCCGCGAAAGCTCCAGCCGCCGCCCTCCGCCGCCTCCCAGGCGCTCGACGGCGCGCAGACGACCTCGCCGCCGGCCACCACCACGCCGCGCGGGAACGGGTCGCCGGGCGGCACCGGGTCGCCGCCCGCCCCGCAGCCGGCGGCGAGCAGGGCCGCGAGCAGGACCGCGAACAGGCCGGTGCCGGCGAGCTGCACCGCGGCGGCCGGTTCCCTCACGAGGCGTGCACCGACTCGCTGGCGGCGACGCCGGGCCGGGTGTCAGCGTAGCCGTCCTCGTCGCCGCGGCCGCCCTCCTCCGCGGCCGCCGCCTCGTCGCCCTCGCCGCCGCCGCCGCCGCCGCGACGCCCGCGCCAGCGCGCCGTGCGCTCGCGCAGCTCGAGCAGCAGGTCGTAGAGCACCGGCACCAGCACCAGGGTGAGGAAGGTGGCGAAGCCGAGGCCGAAGATCACCGCCACCGCCATGCCGCGCCACCACTGCGACGACTCGCCGCCGGTCGAGAGCTCCAGGGTGTGGAAGTCGAGCTCGACGCCAGTGGCGAGCGGGATGAGGCCGAGCATGGTGGTGACGGCGGTGAGCAGCACCGGCCGCATGCGGCGCAGGCCGGTCTGCATCACCAGCTCGCCGCGCGGGACGCCGGCGACGCGGAGCTGCTCGCCGTAGTCGAGCAGCACGATGGCGTTGTTGACCACGATGCCGGCGAGCGAGATGACCCCGAGCCCGGTCATGATGATGCCGAACGGCAGGCCGGTGACCAGCAGGCCGAGCAGCACGCCGACCATCGACATCAGCACCGAGGTGATGATGATCAGCGGGATGGCCAGCGAGTCGAACTTCGCCACCATCATCGCCAGCACGATGAGCACCGCGTAGAGGAAGGCCTTCGACAGGAAGGCCTGCGCCTCCGCCTCGTCCTCGCTCTGGCCGGAGAAGGCGATGCGGTAGCCGGCGGGCAGCAGGTCGGGGAGCGCCTCCAGCCGCCGCGCCGCCTCGGCGCGCACCGGCTGCGCGAGGTCCGGCGAGGTGACGTCGCCGCTGATCGTCACCACCCGCTTCTGGTCGATGTGGTTGATCGAGGTCAGCGCCGCGGCGCGCTCCAGCCGCGCCACCTCCGACAGCGGCACCTGGTCGCCGTCCTCGGTGACGATGTTGAGCTGGCTGAGGTCCTCGATCGAGCCCCGCGAGGCCTCGGCCAGCCGCACCACGACGTCCGCCTCCTTGTCGCCGTAGCGGTGGACCGACGCTTCGGTGCCGTTGACCGCCGTGCGCACCGTGCTGGCGACGTCGCGGGTGGTGAGGCCGAGGCGCGCCGCCGCCGTGCGGTCGACGCGCACCACCAGCTCGGGGCGCGCCACCTCGAAGTCCGAACGCAGCGAGACGAGGCCGTCGATGTCGCCGATCTCTGCGACGATGCGCGCGGAGATGGCGCCGAGGGTCGGGAAGTCGTCGCCGGAGACCTCGATCGACAGCGGCGCGCCCACCGGCGGCCCCTCGGCCGGCCGGTCGACCTCGACGATCGCCCCGGGCACGCCGGCGGTGCGCCGGCGCACCAGCTCCATGGTCGCGAACGAGCTCTCCCGCCGCTCCTTGCGCGGGAAGAGGTCGAGGGTGATGCGCCCCTGGTTGGCCGAGCCGCCGCCCTCGCCGCCGAACTCGCTCTGGCTGCCGGCGCCGCTGCCGGCCGCCATCACCCGCAGGTCGGGCACGTCCGCCAGCGCCGCCTCGAAGCCGCGCACCACGGAGTCGGTCTTCTCGAGCCGGGTGCCGGCGGGCATCTCGACGTCGACGATGATCTGGTTGGGCTCGGTCTCCGGGAAGAACTCGACGCCGGCCGAGAACATGCCGAACACCACCACCACCACCACGAAGGCGGCGAGGGTGGCACCGACGGTGAGCAGGCGATGGCGCAGCGCGAAGCCCAGCGAGCGGCCGTAGCGGCTCTCCATGCGGCCGCCGACCCGCCCGAGCCGCGTGCGCAGGGCGTGCCACGGCCCCTCGCCGCGGCCCGCCGCCGGAACCATGCGCCGGCGCAGGAAGCTGCCCGCCATCACCGGGTTGATGGTGAACGCCACCAGCAGCGAGGCGAGCAGCGCGATCGACACGGTCAGCGGCAGGTAGTACATGAAGTCGCCCACCACGCCGGGCCAGAAGAGCAGCGGGAAGAAGGCGCCGACGGTGGTGAAGGTCGACACCGCGATGGCGGCGCCGACCTCGCGGGTGGCGAAGCTGGCGGCCTCGAGCGGCGGCTTGCCCTCCTCGACGTGGCGGTAGACGTTCTCGATCACCACCACCGCGTTGTCGACCAGCATGCCGACCGCCAGCACCAGCGAGAAGAGCACGATCATGTTGAGCGTCGTGCCGGAGAGCTGGATGGCGACGAAGGTGACCAGCATCGAGAACGGGATCGACAGGCCGACGAAGAGCGCGGTGCGGAAGCCGAGCACGAACATCAGCACCAGCACCACCAGCACCAGGCCGGAGAGGATGTTGTTCTCGAGGTCGAGGACCATGGTGCGGATGTCCTTCGACTGGTCGCCGAGGATCGTCGCCTCGACGCCGGCCGGCCAGCCGGCGCGCGCCGCTTCGACCTCCGCCTTGACCCGGTCGGCGACCTCGATGATGTTGGCGCCGAGCCGCTTCTGCACCGCCAGAGCCACCGACTCCGCCCGGTCGACGCGGGCGTAGGACTCCGGATCCTCGACGCCGAAGGAGACCTCGGCGACGTCGCGGATGAAGACCGGCGAGCCGCTGCGCGCCTCGATCACGAAGTCCGCCACCTCCAGCGGGTTCTCCACCTCGCCGGGCACGCGCACCGCCCAGGCCAGGCCGCCGAGCTCGAGGTCGCCGCCCGGGATGGAGACGTTCTCCTCCCCGACCGCGTCGATGACGTCGTCGAGCGACAGCCCGTAGCGGCTCAGTCGGCGCGGGTCGACCGCCACCTTCACCTCGCGCTCGACGCCGCCGACCAGGTTGGCGCGCAGCACGCCGGGCACCGACTCGATGACGTCCTGGAGGTCCTCGGCGATGCCCTTGAGCACCGCCGGGCCGACGTCGCCGGCGAGGTTGACCTGCAGGATCGGGAAGTCGGAGAAGTTGATCTCCTGGAGGATCGGGTCCTCGGCGTCCTCCGGCAGGTCCGGCTCGGCGCGGTCGACGCGGGCGCGCACCTTCTGCAGCGCGTCGTCGATGTCGGTGCCGGAGAGGAACTCGACGGTGACCACCGACGCCGACTCCTGCGACACCGAGGTCAGCTCCTTCAGGCCGTCGACGCCTTTGACCTCGCGCTCGACGATGCGCGTCACCTGGCTCTCGACGTCGGCCGGCGAGGCGCCCGGCCACAGCGTGTAGACGATGATCAGCGGGATCGAGATGTCCGGGCTCGACTCGCGCGGCAGGGTGACGTACGCCGAGGTGCCGGCGACGACCAGGAAGGCGGTGAGGAAGAAGATGGTCGCCCGGTGGGCGAGGGAGAGGTCGGTCAGGCGCATCGTCTCAGCCCGCTTCCTCCACCGGCTGGCCCTCGGCCACCCGCTCCTCGCCCTCGACGATCACCCGCTCGCCGGGCGCCAGGCCCGCGGCGACCACCACCCGTTCGCCGAGCACCGGCCCCAGCTCGACGACGCGGCGCCGCGCCACGCCGCCGTCGGCGACGAACAGCGCGCGCTCCTCGCCGAGGTCGACCACCGCCTCGAGCGGCACCAGCAGCGCGCCTTCGAGGGTGCGCCGCGGCACCTCCATGGTGGCCAGCATGCCGGGGCGCAGGCGGCCGCCGGGGTTGGCGATCTCGGCCTCGACGTCGAGCGTGCGCGAGCGCGCGTCGAGCTCGGCGCCGAGGCGCACGATGCGGCCCTCGAAGCGCTCGCCCGGCAGCGCGTCGACGCGGATCGTCACCGGCCGGCCGACGGCGAGGTGCGGCACGTCGGAGGCCGGCACCGGCGCCACCACCTTCAGCGTGTCGACCTCCACCAGCTCGACCACCGGCTGCCCCGGCGTCACGTAGTCGCCCACCTCGACCCGCGTCTCGGCGACGCGGCCGGACCACGGCGCGCGCACCCGCGACTTGGCGAGGTCGAGCCGCGCCGAGGCGAGGCGGGCCTCGGCCACGTCGCGGCTGGTGACCGCGTCGAGCATCTGCTGCTGGGTGATCGAGCGGCGCTGATACAGCGCCTGGGCGCGCTCGAACTGCGCCTGGGACTGGCGTGCCAGCGCCTCCGCTTCGGCCAGCTGCTGCGCCAGGGCGCGGGTGTCGACGGCGGCCAGCACCTGGCCGCGCGACACCGCCTGGCCGCGCTCGACGGCGAGCTGCTCGACGACGCCGGAGCCCTCGGCGGCGAGGACGGCGCGGCGCTGCGGCTCGAGATCGGCGGAGAAGGTGGCGACGTCCACCACGTCCTGCTGCACCGGCGTCTCGGTGCGCACCAGGGCGGTCCGGGCCTGCGGCTCGGCGGCCGACGGCTCCACCTCGGCGGTCGACTCGCCGCCGGCGCAGGCGGCGAGGGCGAAGATCAGCAGCGCACCGGCTGCGGCGAGGAAGGGCTGTCTCGGGCTGCTCACGGGGTCTCCTCCGCGCCGGGCGCGGCGGTCGGGGTGTGGCCGTCGTCGACGTCGATCCAGGCGGCGGCCTCGCCGGGGTAGGCGCCCACCGCGCGCGCCAGGCGGGCGGCCTCGGTGCGTGCGTCGTACCACGCTTCGACGGCGAGAATCTCGGCCTCCGTCTCCTGCCGCTGGGCGTCCAGCCAATCGGTCTGCAGCGCCACGCCCTCGCGGTAGCTCTCGCGCGCCACGCGGCTCGCCTCGCGGGCGGCGGTGGCCGCCGTCTCCGCCGCCAGCCAGCGCTCGCGCTCGGTGCGGTAGGCGGCGAGCGACTGCTCGAGCTCGAGCTGGATGGCGTCGAGAAGCTCCTGGAGGCGGTAGCCGAGCTGCCGCCGCTGGCTCTCGATCTGGGCGATCCGGCCGCGGCGCCGGCCGCCGTCGAAGAACTCCCAGCGCACGCCGAGCGACACCGCGTAGTCGTCGTACAGCGTCTCGTCCAGGTTCTCGTAGAGGCGCGCCTGGCGGCCGAAGAAACCGTTGAGCTCGACCTGCGGCCGGCCCTCGGCACGGGTCACGTCCTGGCGTCTGGCGAGCACCTCGCGCTGCAGCTCGAGGTCGGCGATCTCCGGACGGTTCCGGTGCGCGGCGCGCCACAGGGCGGCGGCGTCGGGCACCG
>CAZLBJ010000113.1:0-4064 GCA_964557755.1 uncultured Thermoanaerobaculia bacterium | reverse complement strand
CCCACTTCCAGAAGCACCCGGCCGGGCTCGGCCCGCAGCGCCTCGGCGGCGGGCGCGGCGAGAACCGGCGCCGCCGGGTGGCTGGCCGACTAGGGGGGGTGGGGGGCGTCCTCGGGGGGGATCCAGGTGCCGGTGAGGTTCGACAGGAACGGCCGCTGCGGCGGTGCCAGTGCCACGCCCGCCACCCGCTGCCGGAACGGCTCGACCGCCGCCGCCACCAACGGCGAGTGGAAGGCGTGCGAGGTGTGCAGGCGGCGCGCCTCGACGCCGTCCGCGGCGAGCCGGGCCGCCAGCTCGTCGATCGCCGCCGCCGGGCCGGAAGCGACGCACAGCCGCGGCGCGTTGACCGCCGCCACCGCCAGCTCGGGCGACACCGCCGCCAGGCGAGCGGCCAGCTCCTCCTCGGACAGCGGCACGGCGAGCATGGCGCCGCGCGGCAGGTCGGCCATCAGCAGGCCGCGCGCCGCCACCACCGCCAGGGCGTCTTCCAGCGAGAAGACGCCGGCGCGGCAGGCGGCGACGTACTCGCCGATCGAGTGGCCGAGCATCGCCTCCGCCGTGACGCCCCAGCTCTCCCACAGCTCGGCGAGCGCCCAGCAGACGGCGAACAGCGCCGGCTGGGCGAGGGCGGTGTCGGCGAGCCGCGCCGCGGCCTCGGCCTCCTCGCCCGGCGCCGGCCGGCGCGGCGGCAGCGCCCACGCCAGGTCGACGCCGGGATGGCCGGCGAGGTGCGGCGCCAGCAGCTCGGCGCAGCGATCGACGGCGCGGCGGAACACCGGTTGGCGTGCGTACAGCCCGGCGCCCATTCCCGGGTGCTGCGCCCCCTGCCCCGGGAAGAGGAAGGCGACCGAGTGGCGGGCGGCCGCGTCGTGTGCCGCGGCGCGGCCGTCGACCCGGAAGCCCGGGCCTTCGCCGCGCAGCAGCGCCGCCGCCTCGGCGTGCCCGGCGGCCACCACGGCGCGGCAAAGGGCGAGCGGCCGGCGGCCGGCCTGCAGGGTGTGGGCGGCGTCGTCGAGGTCGAGCTCCGGCGCCGCCTCGAGGCGCTCCGCCAGGCGGCGGCAGGACGCCTCCAGCGCCTCCTCCGTCGCCGCCGAGACGAGCAGCAGGTGCGGACCCGCGGCCGCGGGCCGCTCCGGCAGCGCCGGCGGCTCCTCCAGCACCACGTGGGCGTTGGTGCCGCCGATGCCGAACGACGACACGCCGGCCCGCCGCGGCCGCCCCTCCGGCCGCCACTCGCGGCGCTCGGCGGCGACGGCGAACGGGCTGCCTTCGAGCCCGAGCCGCGGGTTGGGCGCCGCGAAGTGGAGGCTCGGCGGGATCACCCCGCGCTCGACGGCGAGCACCGCCTTGATCAGCCCGGCGACGCCGGCCGCCGCGTCGAGGTGCCCGAGGTTGCCCTTGATCGAGCCGAGCGCGCAGGTGGGCCCGCCGCCGCCCGCCGCCTCCGCCGCGAACGCCCGCCGCAGCGCCGCGACCTCGATCGGGTCGCCGAGCGGCGTCGCGGTGCCGTGGGCCTCGACGTAGCCCACCGTCGCCGGCGCGACGCCGGCCAGCGCCAGAGCCTCGCGGATCACCTCCTCCTGGCCCTCGACGCGCGGCGCCGTGTAGCCGGCCTTGCCGCCGCCGTCGTTGTTGGTGGCCCAGCCGCGCAGCACGGCGCGCACCGGGTCGCCGTCGGCCAGCGCGTCCTCCAGGCGCTTGAGCACCACCATGCCGGCGCCGCTGCCCGGCACCGTGCCGCGGGCGGCGGCGTCGAACGGGCGGCAGTGGCCGTCCGGCGACAGGATGCCGTCCTCCTGGTAGGGGTAGCCGGCCTCCTGCGGCAGGCGCAACGCCACGCCGCCGGCCAGCGCCAGGTCGCAGTCGCCCACCGCCAGCGCCGAGGCCGCCAGGCACACCGCCACCAGCGAGGTCGAGCATGCGGTGCCCACCGCCAGGCTGGGGCCGGTGAGGTTCAGGCGATAGGAGATGCGCGTGGCGAGGAAGTCCTTGTCGTTGCCGAGGGCGAGGGCGTAGGCCTCGGCGAAGTCGCCGGCGCGGCCGAGGCGCGGGTGCACGTGGTGGAGCAGGTAGAGCGGCTGGCCGGCGCCGGCGAACACCGCCACGCGGCCCTCCGTGGTGCCCGGCCCGCGGCCGGCGTCCTCGAGCGCCGCCCAGGCGGTCTCCAGCTGCAGCCGGTGCTGGGGGTCCGTCACCTCGGCCTCGCGCGGCGAGATGCCGAAGAGGGCGGCGTCGAAGCGCGCCGGGTCGTCGAGCACGCCGCCGGCACGCACCCAGGCGGGGTCGTCCAGGCGCTCGGCGGGGACGCCGGCGGCGGCCGCCTCCTCGCGGCTGAAGCGGCGGATCGACTCGACGCCGCCGCAGAGGTTGCGCCACAGCGTCTCGACGTCGGGCGCGCCGGGGAAGCGGCCGGCCATGCCGACTACCGCCACGGCGCCCGGGGGCAGGTGGGGGTCCGTCTCGCTCATCTCGATCCTCCCGCCGCCGCGGCGGCGTCCCGGCGGCGGCGCAGCCGCTCGGCCATGGCGTCACGGCGGCCGGCGGCCCGTGCATCGGCGTCCGCCGCGCGGTCGTCGTCGCCGCCGTTGCCGAGGTGCGCCGCCAGGCCGGCGACGGTGGCGTGGCTGAACAGGTCGGGCAGCGGCACCTCGCGGCTGAGGGCGCGGCACAGCCGGCCGTGCAGGCGCGCCAGGGCCAGCGAGTGGCCGCCGAGGTCGAAGAAGCTGACGTCGGCCGGCACCGTCTCGAGCCCCAGCTCCTCGGCCCACAGCCGCGCGATGGTGCGCTGCAGCTCGCCGGCCGGGACGGCGCCGCCGGCCGCCGCGGGCGGCAGGGCGAGGGCGGCGCGGTCGACCTTGCCGTGGCGCGTCTGCGGCAGCGCCTCGACGGCGACGAAGCGCGTCGGCACCAGCGGCTGCGGCAGGCGGCCGGCGAGGAAGGCGCGCAGCTCCGCGGCCGTCGGTAACGGGGTATCCGGGCGCGGCACCAGCCAGGCGGCCAGCACCTCGCCGCGGCGGTCGACCGCCGCCGCCGCCACCGCCGGATGGGCGGCCAGCGCTGCCTCCACCTCCGCCGGCTCGAGGCGCACGCCGCGCACCTTCATCTGCTGGTCGGCGCGACCGGCGAAGGAGGCCCCGCCGTCCACCTGCCGGCGCGCCAGGTCGCCGGTGCGGTAGCGGCGGGCGCCGGGCTCGCGGCCGCCCCGGCCGCTCTCCGGGTCCGGCACGAAGCGCGCCGCGGTGGCCGCCGGATCGCCCAGGTAGCCGCGGGCGACGCCGCGGCCGCCGATCTCGATCTCCCCCAGCGCCCCCGGCAGTGCCGGCGCACCGTGGCCGTCGACCAGCTCGACGCGGGTGCCGGCGGCCGGCGCGCCCAGGTGCCGCATCGGCGCCGGGTCGCCCGGCGGGCAGAGCGATAGCGTCGAGTACACCGTCGTCTCGGTCGGGCCGTAGGCGTTGAACAGGCGCACGCGGCCGGCCCAGCGTCCGGCGAGGGCCGGCGGGCAGACCTCGCCGCCGCAGAACACGGCGCGCAGCGACGGCGGCTCCTCGCCGGGCGGGATCAGCCCGAGGATCGCCGGCGTGAGGGTCAGGTGGGTGGCGGCGAAGGCGCTCACCTCGTCGACCAGGGCGCGGCCCGAGCGGCGGGCCTGGTCGCTGCCCAGCGCCACCGCGGCGCCGGCGGCGAGCGGCGCCAGCAGCTCCTTCATCGCCACGTCGAAGCTGAGCGCCGCCAGGTGCAGCTCGCGGGCGCCGGGGCCGAGGCCGCTCTGCCGCTCCGCCGAGGCGGCGAGGGCGGCGATGGCGCGGTGCGGCACCACCACGCCCTTCGGCACTCCCGTCGAGCCGGAGGTGAAGACGACGTAGGCGGCCGCCTCGGGGTGGTCGGCGGCAGGGGGCGGCAGGACGGCGGAGCCCCGACCGGCCGCGGCCGCGGGCGACAACACCTCGCCGCGGTCGTCGAGCTCGAGCCGCGGCCCGCGGTGCTCCGGCAGCCCGCCGCCGGCGCCGGTCACCAGGACGCGGGCACCGCTGGCGGTCAGCAGCGCCGCCTGCCGCCGCGGC
>CAZLBJ010000112.1:0-6269 GCA_964557755.1 uncultured Thermoanaerobaculia bacterium | reverse complement strand
GGCGGTCAGCGCCGCGCGGTGCGCCTCGGCCTCCTGCACCCGGGTCTCGCCGCACCCCCGCCGCCCGGCCTCGGCCGCCGCGGCCAGTCGCTCGACCGGCTGCGCCTTCGACGCCCCGACCAGGGTCACCTCCGCCGGGTCGCGGCCGGCGCGGCGGCAGGCCTCGGCGATGCGCTCGAGGACCTCGCGATACCGCTCGGCGACGCTGCCCATGGGCCGATGATAGCCCGCGTCAGGACAGTTCCATCGCCGCCGGGCGAACTTGCTAGACTCTCGGCATGCTCTGGAATCGCCGTACCGCCGCCGGTCTGCTGGCCGCCGCCACGCTGGCCGCCGCCGGGTGCCGCGACGAGCCCGCCCAGCCGGTGGCGCGGGTGGCCGCCGAGCCGGCGGCGCTGACCCTCGCCTACCCGCAGTCGGCGGAGCTGACGCTGACCTGGAGCCCGCAGGCCGCCATCGAGGCGAGCGGCGGCCGGCCGATCGTCTTCGTCCACCTGCTCGCCGACGACGGCGAGGTGGTGCGCACTTTCGACCACCCGTTCCCGCGCGACTGGGAGCCGGGCAGCGAGGCGAGCTACCCGCTGACCCTCTACCAGTCGATGCTCGGCCCGCCGGTGCCGGCGGGCAGCTACCGGCTGACCCTCGGCCTCTACGACGGCGACACGCGCTGGCCGCTCGACGGCTGCGAGGAGATCGGCCGCATGGAGTACCAGGTGGCGCGCGTCGAGGTGCCGCGGGCGCAGCCGGCGACGCTGCCGGAGGTGGACTACGCCGGGAGCTGGCGGGAGCTCGCCGCCGGCGGCGACCGCCAGGTGCTCGGCTACCGCTGGCTCGGCGACCGCGGCGAGGTGCGCGTCCAGGGCGCCGGCCGCGGCGGCGAGCTGGGCATGGCCTTCGAGCTCGCCGACCCGCCGGCCGGCCGCCAGCGGGTGCTCGAGGGCGACGCCGAGGTGCCGTGCCTGCGCCTCACCTCGACCTGCGACGACAGCGAGCGCACCCTCTCCGGCAGCGGCCGCGTGACGCTGTCGGTGGCGGTGCCGGCGGGCCGCGACTGCAGCGTCCAATTGGCCCCCAACTACCGCTTCAGCGAGCCCACCGGCGCCGCGGCGGCGACGGCGACGGAGGAAGAGCCGCCGCTGGCGCGGCTGATCGTCGTCACCTGGGACCCCGCCGCCGGCTGAGCCCGGCTGGGCCTCCACCGCTCCCTACGCGCCGCCGGCGCGCACCGCCCCGACCCGCGCCGCGCGCTCGCCGGCCTGGCGAAGTGCGCCCGGACGTCGCGCCGCGGCGGGCGGCCAGGTCAGGCGCCGACGTGCAGCGAGAAGAGCTCGCCGTGGATTGGGTGGAGGTCGGCGGCGCGGCCGTCGGCCAGGTCGCGGACGGCGGCGGCGAGGGGCGCCGGGCCGGCGTCCGCGGGCGGCGGCCAGTGCAGGGTGAGGCGGCGGAAGAGCGGCGGCGGGCCGGCGGCGGCCGGCGCGGCGATCTCCAGGCGGACGCGGCACCAGGTGCGGCCGGCGCGGAAGCGGCCGGCGGGGCGGCCGTCCAGCGACACCTCGACCGTGCCCTCCGCCGCCGCCCCGGGCAGGCGGGCGGTGAGGGAGACGCGGAGCGGCGCACCCCCGGCGGGCAGCACCAGGTCGAACGCGGTGTGCGGCCACAGGGCGGCGAGAGTGGCCGCCGGCGCCAGCCCCTCCGGCGCCATCGCCTCGGGGAAGCGGCGGGCCAGCGGCGCGGCGAGGTGGCGCGGCGGATGGACGAGGTCGAGGCCGCCGGCGGGCGGCGCGCAGCGACCGGCGGCCAGGGCGGCGAGCCGGTCCGCCTCCGGCCGGCGGCGGGCGGCGAGCGCGCGGTGCATCGCCGCCAGCAGGTCGCCGTCGAGGTGCGGCCAGCGCCAGCCGTGCTGGAGCAGCAGCGGCGCTTGGCGCGCCAGGTTGCGCGCCTGGGCGGCCGACAGCAGCTCCGGCCCCGGCGCCGTGCGCGCCTCGGCGAGATCGCGCATCGCCGCCGCCGCGGCCTCGCCGCCGCGCTCGAGGGCGGCGGCGCACCAGTGGTCGAGCAACTCGCCGCGGCCGGTCACCGGCAGGTGGCGGTGGGCGGTATGGACGGTGGCGCCGAGGTAGGCGGTGGCCTCGGCGGCGGCGGCGCAGGCCGCCGGGACGCCGGACCACGGCGGCGGCAGCTCGGCGGCCAGCCGGCGCCAGCCGCGCTCCGCCGCCGGCGAGCCGGCCCGGCGCAGCAGCGCGTGGGCGACGGCGGCCATCGCCCGGTGCATGCCCTCGGCGGTGAGGTGGCAGTAGTCGAGGAAGAGGCGGCGGCCGGGCAGCGCGCCGTCGCCTTCGCCGGCGAGCACCTCGCGCAGGTCGACGACGTCGAACCCGTGGCGCCTCGCGGCGGCGGTCGTCACCCGCCGCGCCGCGGAGTCGGCCTGCGGCGCGGCGAGGAAGGCGAGCAGCGGGTAGTGGGTGGCGTCGATCTCGGAGACGGCGGAGTCGCGGGCGGCGGCGAGGTGGGCGGCCGCCGGCTCGCCCCGGGCCTCGGCGGCGCCGGCGGCGGCGAGGTGGGCGGCGGCGAGGAGGCGGAAAGGCGTCGGGCAGACGCCGCCATCGAGCGCCACCATCTCCCAGGCGGCGGCCTCGACGGCGGCGAGCGGCCCGGCGGCGAGGGCGGCGACCGGAGCGGCGGCCGACGTGCCGCTGCCGAAGGCGAGCACAGCGTCAGGGATTCCTCCGGCAGCTCCTGCCGCCCACGGTGCGGGACGTCCCGGCGGCACGGCCCCGGCGGCGGCCCGAGGGCCTGCGCTCCGCCGGTCCGCGGCGGCGAGGGCGGCGAGGGCGCGGCGGAGGGCGGCGTGCCAGCGGGCGGTGCCGTCGGCGGGCAGGCGCGGCGGCGGCTGCAGCGTCTCCCAGTCGGCGAGCGAGACCTCGGGGAGGACGACGGTCACCGGCACGCCGCGCCGCGCCGCCACCGCGGCGACGCGCTCCAGCGCCGCCGCCGCCCTCTCCGCGCCGCGCCGCCGCGCCAGCCGCGCGGCGCCGATCGAGCCCTCCGCCGCCAGCGCCGCCGCCAGCTCCTGGCGCGCCGCCACCCGCGGCACCCACGGCGACAGCTCCGTCGTCTCCAGCAGCTTCCAGTTGTTGCCCGCGTAGACCACCAGGTGGTCGGGCGCGAGCTGCGCCGCCGCCTCCACGGTGGCCGCCAGCGTGTCGGCGCGCTCGTTGCTGCGCGCCAGGTCCACCACCTCCCAGCCGCCGCCGTCCACGGCACCGAGCTGCGCCTCGAGCACGCCCGCCGGCGTCAGGTGCGGCGCGTACAGGTACCCCGCGGCCGCCGACTCCCCGAACAAGCAGACGCGGCGTACGCCGGGGGGCGGCACGGCCGAGATCTCCAGCCGGGCCGCGTAGTGGTCCCCCAGCGGCGACGGCGCCGGCCGCCGCCAGAGGGTGCCGGCGGGAGCCGTCTGCGGCGTCCAGATGGAGACCGGGCGAGGCGCCGGCGCGAGGCCCGCCGCCTCGGCCTCCGGGGCTCGCTCGGCCGCCGGCTCCTCCAGCACGCCGAGCGCTTCGATCAGCTCTCGGGTGCGCGCGTCGAACAGATCAGCGAGGGGAGGAGAGGCGGGGACGGGGCCGTCGGCGCGGGCGCCATCGGCGGAGGCGGCGCCGGCCGGAAGCCGCTCGGGACGGGCGTCGGCCTCGCCGGATGCACCGCCGCCCGCGGCCGATCGGCCGCTCGGCGCACCGTCGTCCGCGAGGCCGGCGCCGGGGACGGCAAGACCTGACGGGTCTCCGCTGCCGGCCGGGGCGGCGCCGGCGTCCTCTCCGGCGGCTCGGCGGCTGGCGGAGCGACCGCCACCCGGCAGCTCGCGGTCCGCGGCGAGGCCGGCCGCCGATCCGTCGTCCGGCCGTCCCGATCTCCCGGGCGAGGGCGAGCCGGACGACGCCGTCCCGGCGCTCGACCCGGCCGCTTCGCCTTCGAGCAGCTCGACGTCGGCGGCCGCGCGGCCAGCGCTCCGGGGAAGCAGCTCTGCACCCTCCGCAGCCCTACCCCCCTTCGCCGAGCCGTTTTCCTCCTCCGCCCGCGCCTCCCGGCGCTCCGCCTGGAGCCGTCTCGCCGTCGACAGCCCCTTCCTCATCGCCAGCCTTGCCGCCAGCTCCTCGGCCAGCCGCCGCCGCGGATCGTCGTCGCCGCCTCCCCCTCCACGCCCGCCGTTCACCGCCGCCTCACACGAATGTGTAGAGGTCGCCCGCCGGCCGGCCGCCGTCGCCGGTCCACGGGCGGCGGCGGTCGCTGCGCCACACGGCCACCAGGTCGGCCAGCCCCTCCGGCAGCGCCGCGCGGTCGATGACGAAGTCCTCGATCACCACGGCGTCGAGCCCGGCGGCGGCGAAGGTCAGCAGCGCGTCGGCGGCCGAGGTGACGATCGGCTCGCCGGCGACGTTGAACGACGTGTTGAGCAGGACCGGGCAGCCGGTGAGGCGCTCGAAGGCGGCGAGCAGTGCGTGGAAGCGCGGGTGCACCGCCGCGTCCACCGTCTGCGGTCGCGCCGAGCCGTCGACGTGGGTCACGGCCGGCAGCGCCAGCGGCGAGACGACGCGGCAGGTCTGCAGCATGAAGCGGGTCAACAGGTGATGGGCGTCGAGGTCGAAGTGCTCGCCCGCCCGCTCGGCGAGCACTGCCGGTGCGAACGGCCGGAACGCCTCGCGCTTCTTGACCCGCCGGTTGATCCGCTCGCGCATCTCCGGGTCGCGCGGGTCGGCGAGGATGCTGCGCCCGCCGAGCGCCCGCGGCCCGAATTCGGCGCCGCCCTGGAACCAGCCCACGACCTGCCCCGCCGCCAGCCGCCGCGCCGTCTCCCCGCACAGCGCCTCCTCGCGCCCCCGCAGGTCCAGGTGCTCGAGCCCCGCCGCAGCGAGCAGCGCCGCCACCTCCTCGCCGCGCCACGCCGGCCCCAGCCACGCCTCCGCCAGCGGCGCACCCGGCGCCCCGGTGGCCGGCCGCCTGCCGGTCAGCTGCCGGTGCGCCAGCGCAGCCGCCCCCACCGCGCCCCCCGCGTCCCCCGGCGCCGGCGGCACGAACACCCGCTCGAACGGCCCCTCGCGCAGGAGGCGCCCCACCGCCACTCCGTTCAGCGCCACGCCGCCGGCCAGGCACAGGTTCAGCGACCCCACCTCGCCCGCCAGCCAATGCACCTTCTCCAGCAGCACCTCCTCGAGCACTCGCTGCGCGCTGGCCGCGACGTCGGCGTGGAAGGCCTCCAGCGGCGCCTCGGCCCGCCGCGGCGGCGCGCCGAGCAGCTCGACCAGCGCGTCGGAGAACATCCGCCGCCCGCGCACGAAGTCGAAGTACCGCGGGTCCAGCTCGAACCCCGGGCCGGGCGCCGAGCGCAGCACCGTCCGCAGCCGCCCGGCGAACCGCGGCTCCCCGTACGGCGCCAGCCCCATCACCTTGTACTCGCCCGAATTGACCCGGAACCCGAGATAGGCGGTCAGCGCCGAGTAGAAGAGCCCCAGCGAGTGCGGGAAGTCCACCGTCGCCAACAGCTCCACGTCGTCCCCGTCCCCCCGTCCGTACCCGGCCGTCGCCCACTCCCCCACCCCGTCCGCGGTCAGCACCGCCGCCTCCTCGAACCCCGACAGGTAGAACGAGCTCGCCGCATGCGAAAGATGATGGGGAAAGCTCATCACCTCCCCCTCCCACCCCAGCCCGTCCCTGATGGCCCGCTCCGCCGCCCCCGGATCGAGCCATCCCAGCTCGGAATCCCCCACCGGCGCCCCCGCCCACAGCTGCCGCCCCAGCTTCACCCCCGGCCGCTCGTAGTACGCGACCGCATCCACCTCCTTCACATCCGCCCCGACCCGCCCCAGGCACCACCGCCACCCCTCCACCGGCAGCGCCGCATCGTGCTTCACCCGACTGAACCGCTCCTCCGCCACCGCCGCCACCAGCCGCCCGTCCACCAGCGCACACACCGCCGACTCGTGGTAGAAGGCCGAGATTCCGAGGATCAGCACAGGCAGGAGGGCTCCGCCGGCATCTTAGCCCGCACCCCGCCCTTCGACAGACTCAGGGCTCGCCGGAGGAGGCGGCATGTTCCCGCCCTTCGACTGGGCTCGTCGGAGTCCAGGAAGCTGTTGACGTCGTCCTTATCGCAAACCGGGCGGTGGCAGGGCGTGGGGCGTCGCCGGTCCGGGGGCCAGAGCGCTCGCGCGCGGTCGGTGCTGCACCGAGATCTCCGCACGGGGGCGGGGTTGGTGGGCGTGGTGGGCGGGCGG
>CAZLBJ010000111.1:0-14693 GCA_964557755.1 uncultured Thermoanaerobaculia bacterium | reverse complement strand
GGCACCCCCCGCTCCTCCCTAAAATCCGACTGAAGCGGAACGTCCCCCGCCCGGCGCCCCTCCCACCCCCCGCCGTCCCCGGCACCCCCGCCCCGCTAAGATAGGCGCCATGCGCCGACCGACCCGTCTGCCGACCGCCGTCCTGCTCTGCCTCGTCCTGCTCGCCTGCGAGGCGGCCTCCGAATCCCAGGCGTCGCCGCGGCCCGACGATGCGGCGGCGCAGGCCAAGCCGGAGCGGGCGGCGGAGCTGCGCAACCGGGGGCTGGCGGCGCTGGAGAACGAGAAGCCCGGCGAAGCGGAGGAGATCTACCGCCAGCTAGCCGGGCTGACGCCGAAGGACCCGCTGCCGCACGCCAACCTGGCCGTCGCCCTGCTGCGCCAGCAGGAGATCGACGCGGCGCTGCCCGCCGTCGGGCGCGCCCTCGAGCTGGCGCCCGGGCGGCCCGACCTGCTGTCGATCCAGGCCGAGGTGCTGTCCTGGGCCGGCAAGAACGAGGAAGCGCTGGCCGTGCTCGAGCGCGCCGTCGCCGCGGCGCCGAAGGACGTCGAGATCGTCTACCAGCTCCACCGCACCGCCGCCGCGGCGCCGGGCGAGGGCTCGGAGGCCGCCATGGGCCGGGCGATCGAGCGGCTGGCCGAGCTGCGCCCGGAGAACGTCGTGGTGCTGCTCGAGAGCGGCCGCCGGGCGCTGGCCGGCGGCGACCGCGCCGGCGCCAGCCGCGCCTTCCTGCGCCTCGACGAGCTGGTGTGGCAGGCGCCGAACGCCGCCGCCCGCCAGCTCCTCGACCAGGTGCTGGCGGCGCTCGAGGCCGGCGACCTCGCCGCCGCCCGCACGCCGGCGCAGCGCCTCGAGAACGTGCTCAAGGTGAGCGCCATGTACCAGCAGGGGCTGCGCGAGCTGTGGGCCGGCATCACCGGGGTGCCGGTGCAGCGCTTCGTCGGCGAGCCGGCGCCCGCCGACTTCGGCAACCCGGTGCGGGTGAGCTTCGCCGGCACACGGATCGACGCCGCGCCGACCGCCGGCGCCGCCCTGGCGGTGGCCGACTTCGACGGCGACGACAAACCCGACGTGGCGCGGCTGGTGGCGGACGACGGCGGCGCGCCGCGGCTGGAGGTGCGCCTGGCGGCGCGCGGCTGGAAGGCCGGCCCGACCCTCGCCGCCGGCAAGCTCGGCGCCGGCGGCGGCGCGCCGCGCCTGCTCGCCATCGACCTCGACAACGACGGCCACCGCGATCTCCTCGCCTATGGTCCCCAAGGTGCCACGTTCTTCCGCGGCGCCGGCGACGGCAGCTTCACCGACGCCACCGCCGGCTCCGGGCTGGCCGGGGCCGGCGCCACCGCCGCCGCCGCCGCCGACCTCGACGTCGAAGGCGACCTCGACCTGGCGCTCGCCGGCGGCGCGTCACGCGGCGGCGAGGTGTGGCGCAACAACCTCACCGGCGCCCTCGAGGCGGTCGGCGCCCGCATGCTGCCCGCGCTCGCCGCCGTCGAGGCGCACGCCCTCCTCGCCTCGGACCTCGACCGCGACGGCGACCTGGATC
Organism: uncultured Thermoanaerobaculia bacterium; assembly: GCA_964557755.1. Classification (GTDB taxonomy): domain Bacteria; phylum Acidobacteriota; class Thermoanaerobaculia; order Multivoradales; family JBCCEF01; genus CAZLBJ01. The sequence goes on along the minus strand of CAZLBJ010000111.1, from coordinate 13,152 downwards.
TCTTGCGCGTGGCGCCCGGGGGCCTCGTGTGGCTCGACAACCTGCGCCAGGGCGAGCTCGTCGATCGCACCGCCGCCGGCGGCCTGGCGCGCGCCGGCGGCGGCCGCGCCGCGGTCTCCGCCGACCTCGACGGCGACGGCTACCCGGACCTCGTGGTCGCCGGCGACGGCGTCGCCTTCCTGCGCAACCGCGGCGGCTCCTTCCGCCCCTGGGAGGTCGTCTCCGGCCTGCCGACCGGCGTCGCGTGGTCGGCCGCCGTCGCCTTCGACGCCGACAACGACGGCCGTCTCGACCTGGCGCTCGCCGGCGAGGCCGGGGCCGCGGGCGGGGCCGGGGTGGCCGTCGCCGGCCAGCGCGTCGGCGACCGCTTCGGCCCGATCCGCGTCGAGGGCGCCCCGCCGGCGGCCACCGCGCTCGCCGCCGCCGACCTCGACGGCGACGGCGACCTCGACCTCGTCGCCGCCGGCCCGCACGGCCTGCACCGGCTGGAGAACCGCGGCGGCGACGCCAACCACTGGCTGGCGGTGCGCCTGCGCGGCCTGGCCACCGGCTCGAGCAAGAACAACGTCTTCGGCGTCGGCTCGGTGGTCGAGGTGCGCGACGGCCGCGCCTACCAGTTCCGCGAAGCCGACGGCGGCACCGTCCACTTCGGGCTCGGCCAACGCGAGTCCGCCGACGTGCTGCGCGTCGTGTGGACCAACGGCGTGCCGCAGGCGCGGGTCGACGTCGCCGCCGACCAGACGGTGGTCGAGGAGCAGCTGCTCAAGGGCTCATGCCCGTTCCTCTACACCTGGGACGGCGAGCGCGTCGCTTTCGTCACCGACCTCCTGTGGGGCGCCCCGATCGGCCTGCCGGTGGCGCCGGGGGTGTGGGCCGGCGCCGACCCGTCCGAGCTGGTGCGCGTCGACGGCGCGCGCACCGACGGCGGCGGCATCTACCGGATGTTCGTCACCGAGGAGCTGTGGGAGGCGGCCTTCTTCGACCACGTGCGGCTGTGGGTGGTCGACCACCCGGCCGGCGTCGAGGTGGCCTCGGCGCTGCGCGTCGTCCCCGGCCGCGCGACGCCGGAGGAGGTGCGGGCGAGCCGCGGCGTGCGCCCGGTGGCCGCCGCCTGGGACGCGCGCGGCGAGGACGTCACGGCGCGGGTGCGGGCGCGCGACGAGGTCTACGCCGACGGCTGGGAACCGAGCCGCTACCAGGGCATCGCGCGCGAGCCGTGGACCTTCACCTTCGATCTCGGCACGGTGTCCGACGCCGAGCGCGGCCACGTGCGCCTCCACCTCGACGGCTGGATCTTCCCCACCGACGCTTCGCTCAACCTGGCGCTGGCGCAGCGCGCCGACGTGGCGCCGCAGAACCCGCGCCTGGAGGTGGAAACGGCGGCCGGCTGGCGGGAGCTGGTGGGCGCCGCCGACCTCGGATTCCCGGCGGGCAAGACGAAGACCCTGGTCGTCGACCTGCCGCCGCTGCCGCCGGGGGCGACGAAGCTGCGCATCGTCAGCAACCTGTGGCTCGGCTGGGACCGCGTCGCGTGGAGCGGCGAGCCGGCGGACGGCGCCGCGCGGGTGGCGGTGCGCCTCCTGCCGGCGCGCGCCGAGCTGCGCTACCGCGGCTTCTCGGCGCTGGAGCGCCGCGCCCCCAACGCGCCGCACCACTACGACTACGCGCGCGTGTCGGCCGAGTCGCCGTGGCTGCCCTTCCCCGGCCGCTACACTCGCTACGGCGACGTCGGCGAGCTGCTGGCGGCGGTCGACGACCGCTCGGTGATCCTCGGCCCGGGCGACGAGATGGCGCTGGAGTTCGACGCCGCCGAGCTGCCGCCGCCGCCCGCCGGCTGGCGGCGCACCGTCTTCCTCGAGAGCCACGGCTGGGACAAGGACGCCGACCGCAACACCGCCGAGCCGCAGCACGTCGAGCCGCTGCCCTTCCACGCCATGAGCGGCTACCCCTACGGCCCGGACGAGCGCGTCCCCGACACGCCGCTCCACCGGCGCTACGTCGAGGAGTGGCTGACGAGAGTGGTCGAGCCGGCGGAGGTCGGAGCGGCTCCGGCCGAGGCTGCCAGGTAGGGCGGCCGGAGCGTTACCCGGTCGCCGTCAGCGGCTCCAGCCGCAAGGCGCGGCTGAGGAGCCGCGGCAGCGACTCGTCAAGAAGCAGCCGCACGCTGCGCCATCAGTATGGCCGCCTCCTCCAGGGCCGCGACCGCCTGCTCGCGCCTCACGGTCGGGAAATGGTCGAGGAAGCGCTCCAGGGAGTCGCCGGCTTCCACGTAGTCGAACAGCGTCTGCACCGGCACCCGGGTGCCCCGGAAAACCGGGGTGCCGTGCATGATCGCGGGATCGCTGTGGACCACTGACGGGCGAGCGGGCTCTCTTCCACGCATCGCGAAGATGCTACCACCGCGGGCCGGCCGCCTACTCCCGCACCTCCACCTCGACGTAGTCCGGGAACGGCTGGAGGGTCTCGAGGTCGTGCTCGAGGATGGCGCGGTCGCCGGACTTGGCGACCTCCTTGAAGCCGCCGAGCTTGTAGGTGACGAGCATCATGCGGTTGCGGCCGTTGGCGCGGAACTCGGCGCGCAGCTTGGCGCCGGCGGCCTTGGCGAGGTGCATCACGTGGCCGAGGAGGATGGTGCCGACGCCGCGGCTCATCACCCGGCAGGACATGAGGAGGAGCTTGAGCGTCCACGCCTCCCCGCCCTTCTCGACCAGCGCCAGGCCGATCTTGCCGTAGGTGCCGTAGCGGTCCTCGAGGCCGGCGACCAGCAGCAGGTGGTCCGGCGAGTGGCGCAGGGCGTCGAGCTCGTCGTAGCCGTAGGTGTCGCCGGTGGTGTTGAGCTGGTTGGTGCGCACCGTCAGCTCCTCGGCGCGCTGCAGGTCCTCGTCGCGCGGCGAGTGGATGACGAAGCGCATGCCGAGCCCGGCGAGGAACGCTTCGCTCGGCCCCTTATGCTCCTCCTCGGCCTGGTTGCGGCGGGCGTCGGCCTGGTACATGCGGCGGCGTTGCGCCGACTCGTCGGTGACGAAGCGGGGCATGAACTCGGGGCGCGACGCCAGCTCCGCCAGCTCGGCGACGTCGAAGCAGCGCACCTCGGGACACGTCGCCGCCACCTCGTCGCGCTCGAAAGGCTGATCGTCGACGAAGGCGATCGTGTCGAGGCCGACGTTGATCGTCTCGGCGATGCGCTTGACGCTCGACGCCTTCGAGCCCCAGTGGATCTGCGGGTAGAGGAAGTACTCGGCGACGCCGAGCTCCTCGAGCTTCGCCCACGCCGCCTCGCGGTCGTTGCGGCTGGCGACCGAGTGGAGGATGCCGCGCCGGTCGAGGACGGCGAGCAGCTCCTCCACCCCGGGGCGCAGCGCCACCGCGTCGCCCTCGAGCAGGATGCCCTGCCACAGGGTGTGGTCGAGGTCCCAGACCAGGACCTTGACGGTCTTCGTCTCGGCCGGCGCCGCGGCGGCGTGGCCGGCTTCGGCCTCCATCGTGGTGGTCGTCATCGTCGTCCTCCGGTCACAGCTCCGGCAGCGGGTAGCGGGGGATCAGCGCCTGCAGGACCTCGGTGCTGCCCTCGATGATCTCGGTGACCTTGGCGTCGCGCAGGTAGCGCTCCAGGGGATACTCGCTGCTCAGGCCGCGGGCGCCGTGGAGCTGCACGGCGTCGAGGGCGGCGCGCACCGCGGCACCCGAAGCGAAGTACTTGGCGAGCAGCGTCTCGGCTACCGCCGCCGGGTCGCCCTGGCGGCGCAGGTGGCCGGCGCGGCAGCAGAGCAGGCGCGCCGCCCGCGTCTCGACCGTCATGTCGGTCAGCTTGCGCTGCACGAGCTGGTGCTCGGCGAGCGGCTTGCCGAACTGCTCGCGGACCGCCGTGTGCTCGCGCGTCGCCTCGAGGCACGCCTGGGCGATGCCGACGGCACCCCAGGCGACGCTGTAGCGGCCCTGGTCGAGGGCGGTGGCGGCGACGTGGGTGAAGCCGAACCCGGCGCGGCCCACCAGGTGGCGCTCCGGCACCCGGCAGCCGTCGAGCTCGAGCTCGGCGAGCGCCGCGGCGCGGGTGCCGACGACGTCGGTGATCGGCCGCCGCGCCAGGCCCGGCGCGTCGGCCGGCACCACGAAGGCCGCCACGCCGTCGGCGTGGCGGGCGAAGAGGAGGAAGAGGTCGGCGGTCATGCCGTAGGTGATCCAGCGCTTGCGGCCGTCGAGCACCCAGTCGCCCTGCTGTCCGCCACTGCCCTTGCGCGCCGTCGTGCGCACGCTCTTGGCGTCGCTCCCCACTTCCGGCTCGGTGAGCGCGAAGGCGGCGAGCCGCTCGCCGCGCGCCAGCGACGGCAGCAGCTCCTCCTTGAGCTCACGGCTTCCCCAGCGCGCCAGCGCCAGCGTCGACATCTCGTGCACGGTCAACAGCGAGCGCAGCGACGAGCAGCCGCGGCCGATCTCCTCGCTGAGCAGGCCGTAGGTCAGCGCGTCCATGCCGCCGCCGCCCACCTCGGGAGGCAGCAGGGCCCCCAGCCAGCCGCGGCGGCGCAGGGCGTCGACCGCCTCCGGATCGACCCGCCCCTCGCGGTCCCAGCGGGCGGCGTGCGGCACCACGTGCTCGTCGGCGAAGGCGCGGAAGGCGCGGCGCGCCGCCCGCTGCTCGGGCGACAGCTCCAGCCACAGGCCGGGAGGCGCCGGGCGCGCCGCGGCCGCCTCCGCCGCCGGGGCCAGCAGCTCAGACGGCGGCATGGACGGCCCGCTTCCTCTCCACCAGCGCGTCGAGGGCGGCGATGCTGCGGAAGTTGTCGAGGTCGAGGTCCTCGTCCTCGACGGTGACGCCGAACTCCTTCTCGACGAAGCTGACGAGCTGCATGGCGAGCAGGGAGTTGACGAACCCCAGCTCGAAGATGTCCTCGTCGTCGCCGATCTCGCGGCTGCGGAAGAACCGCGCCAGGAACTCGCGGATCTTCGCCTTGCGCTCTTCCATCACACCGCTCCTTCTCGCATCAGAGGTTCGTCCCGTAGTCGTAGAAGCCCCGGCCGCTCTTGCGGCCCAGCAGGCCGGCGTCGACCATCTTGCGCAGCAGCGGGCAGGGGCGGAACTTGTCGTCGCGGTAGCTGTCCTCGAGCACCAGCAGCGAGTCGAGGATGGTGTCGAGACCGATCAGGTCGCCGGTCTCGAGCGGCCCCATCTTGTGGCCGAAGCAGGTCTTGAACAGGCGGTCGACGTCGGCCGCCTCGGCGACGCCGTCCTGCACCACCCACACCGCCTCGTTGATGGTCAGCATCAGCACCCGGTTGGAGACGAAGCCGGGCAGGTCGCCCACCACGATGCCCTCCTTGCCGAGGGCGGCGAGGAAGGCGGCGGCGGTCGCCAGCGTCGCCTCCGAGGTGTGGTGGCCGCGCACCACCTCGACCACCGGCTTGAGCGGCACCGGGTTCATGAAGTGCATGCCGACCACGCGGTCGGGACGCCGCGTCCAGGCGCCGATGCGGGTGATCGAGATGCACGAGGTGTTGGCGGCGAACACCACCTCCTCGCGGCACACCTCGTCGAGGCGGCGGTAGACCGGCTCCTTGACGTCCGGCCTCTCGACCACGTTCTCGACCACGAAGTCGGCGGCGGCGAGGTCGCCGTAGTCGGTGGTCAGGCGCACGCGGTCGAGGACGCCGGAGGCCGCGCCGCCGCCGCCCGCGCTGCCCGCCGCGCCGCCCTTCCGGCCGAACAGCCCCTGCATGCGCACGCTCTGGCGGATGGCGCCGCGGGCGCGCTCGAGCGCCTCGTCGGAGACGTCGACGAGCACCGCGCGCAGCCCGTGCTGGGCGACGTCCTGGGCGACGCCGGCGCCCATCACGCCGGCGCCGACGACGCCGACGGTGGCGATGCGCGGAGCCGTCTCGGCCGTCACCGCCGGCGCTTCGCTCACCACGCCGCTCATGCCGGCACCGCTTCGGCGGGTGGGCGCACGAAGCGCCAGCGGTCGTCGCCGGCGACGTCGTCCTCGCCCACCACGTGCGCCATCAGCGCCCGCGCCGCCTTCGACATCTTCTCGTGCGAGGTCTTGCGCTGGATGACGCGCTCGATCCACTCCCAGCGCTCGGCGGCGATCTCGCGGTAGTCCTCCGGCGCCTCGTCCGCGTAGTCGAGCAGCAGGAGCTGGTCGGCGACCAGGATCAGGATGTAGCGCTCGCGCGGCGCCTTCGGGAAGCGGTCCCACGGGAAGGCGGGGTTGGTGACGTAGGCGATGCTCGAGGCGTGGATGATCTGCTCCGACCAGTGGTCCTCGTCGCGGCGGTCGCCGAGGCGGCGCACCTCGTTGACCCGGAAGCCGCGGTCCTGGGCGGCCAGCGCGTAGGCCTGAAGCGGCTCGAAGAACGGCCGCTCGTTGAAGTACGGCTCCTCGCGCTCCCGCCACGGCGCGCCCAGCACGCGGTCGATGGCCGCCGCCTGCGCGTCGTCGAGCACGCGGTGGGCGCCCCAGCGCACCTGGCGGCCGAGGTGGTCGTCGCCGGGCTCGTAGCGGTAGGTGGCGGGGCCGAGGCCGAGCTCCGCCATCGCCTCGCCGTGCAGCACGGCGTGGTGGACGAAGACGAAGTGCGGGTAGGGCGCCACGACGCCCTCGCGCACGGCGGTGAACGACCACAGCGTGTTGAGCGCCGCGTCGTCCGGCAGGTCGGCCATCTCGTCGAGCAGCGCCTCGTCGAGCAGCAGGCAGTCGACGTCGATCCAGCCGAAGTCGGTGCGGTTGACGGCGAACAGCAGCTCCCAGGCCACCTTGTCGTCGGCCGGGCGCTCGATGTTGAACAGCGGCCGGTCGCCGCGGCGGCGCAGCCAGGCGATCTCCTCGGCGGTCAGGTCGCCGCCGATCAGCACCAGATTGCGGTGCGCCGGGTAGAACTCCTGCATCTTGACCGCCCAGTGCACCAGGCCGCGGGTGAAGAAGCAGTACACCGGCGGGTCCTCCGGCGTCGCCTCGACGTGCTCGTCGTAGAAGCGCCGGAAGTCCTCGACGATCGGGCCCAGGACGCGGTCCATCTCGGCCTCGCTGCGGGCCGCGCGGCCGCCGTCGACGCCGGTTTCGAGGTCGCCGGCACCGGTGGTGGCGCCGGAGACGGGGGTATCGCTCATCGCTCGTGCTCTCCTTGTCGCGTGTGGGGTGGTCTCAGCCCTTCGGCCCGCCGGTGGGCGGCGCGAGGACCAGCGTCTCTCGCGGCGGCCCGGGCAGGAACGGCGTCGGCGGCGCCTCGCCGCTCCAGGTGTCGAAGGCGTCTGCGAAATGGGGGGACAGCGGGTGGGCGCTCTGTCCCATCGGGAGGTGGGCGAAGCCCTTCTCCTCGCGCCCGGGCGCCACCACGAAGCGCACGCTGGCGCCGTAGTCGGCGCGCTGCGCCAGCGGCATCTCCTCGGCGCCCGGCACCGGCCGGCTCGGCATGTCGATCCAGCGGCCGACACCCGGCAGGGCACCGGAGAACGGGTGGCGCACCGTCACCGTGTTGACGCCGCCCCAGGTGAGGGCGGCGAGCGGCACGTCGTCGCGGCCGGCGGTGAGCGCCTCGATGGCGACGTCGACCGCCGCCGCGAGCTGCTCGTCCCAGGTCGCGAAGCGCGCGTCGCGCAGCGCCGGCGGCCGCTCGTTGACCAGCCGCCACAGCGGCTCCTCGTAGTGCGGGTAGCGCAGGTGGCCGTAGCTCGGGTCGATCTCGCGCAGCTCGGCGGTCAGCGCGTCGAACAGCTCCTGGGCGAGGAACAGGCGGTAGGCGCGCACCAGGCGGAAGCTGGTCGAGTCGATCGACGCCCGGCCCTCCCAGGTGGCGATGGCGTCGCGGAACTCGGCGCGCCGCGGGTGGCCCTCCAACGCCTGCGGGGTCAGCACCTCGTGCATCAGGAAGCGGTGCCAGCGGGCGAAGAAGAGGGCACGGTCGTCGCGCTGGATGGCCAGCATGTCGGCCTCGGTGGCGTCGTCGAGCTCCAGCAGGGCGTCGTGGATCTGCCGGGCGCGGGCGCCGGAGCGGTAGCCGCCGTCGCCGAGCACGGCGTAGGCCTCGCCGGCGACGCTGCGGTTGTTGGCGTTCCACACCAGGCCCGACTCGGGGTCGACGATCTCCGGCACCTCCTCCGGCGGCAGCAGGCCGTCCCAGCGGTTCTCGCCGCGGGCCCACGACACCGGCAGGCGGCCGCTGAAGCCCTCGCGGTCGGGCAGGCGGCCGAAGATCGACCAGCCGATCGAGCCGTGGCGGTCGGCGGCGACGACGTTCTGCGCCGGGGCGCCGGCGGCGCGGGCGGCGGCCAGCGCCTGCTCGACGCTCGCCGCCGTCTCGAGGTGCATCGCCCCGAGATCGACCGCCCCTGGCTCGTAGGCCACCCAGCGCAGCGCCCAGCGGCGGTCGAAGCGACGGTCGTCCGGCAGCACCGGCCCCCACACCGTCTCGAGGAAGCCGACGGTGCGCGCCTCGCTGCCCTTGACCTCGATCGTCGCCTCGACCGGCTTAAAGCGGTGCGGGCCGTCCGGCGTGAGGTAGGTGTCGGCGCGCCCGGGGTCGACCTCCAGCAGCACCAGGTCGGCGACGTCGACCAGGCTGGCGGTGAGCCCCCACGCGACGTCGCCGTTGCTGCCGGCGACGACCAGCGGCATGCCGGGCAGGGTGACGCCGGTGACGCGGTGCTCGGCACCCGCCTCGTCGCGCCAGGCGAGCGAGGCGCGGTACCACAGGCCGGGGACCGACAGGTTGAGGTGCATGTCGTTGGCGAGCAGGGCGGCGCCGGCGGCGGTGTGCTCCGGCGCCACCGCCCAGGCGTTGCTGCCGGCCACCCGCTCGCTGCCGTCGGAGGGCACGCCGCTCCCGTCCGCGGCGGCGGGCGGCGGCGCCGCCGAGCCGTCCGGCCGTTCCTCCACCCTGCCGGCCAGCGCCGCGAAGTCGCTGCCGGTGTAGACCGGACCTTGCATCGGCGCGTCCCACTCGGTGCCGAGCGGCGTCAGCAGCTCGTAGACCTCCGGGTCGAGCAGGCGCTTCATGAAGTCGAGGTTGTCCTCGAGGCCGATGGTGTACTCGTGCAGCTCGAGGTACATGGCGTAGACCGCGAGCAGCGAGTCCTCCGGGCGCCACGGCTCGGGCTCGGCGCGCAGCAGGACGTACTCCCACGGCGGTGCCTCGAGCGCCGCGAGGCCGGCGTTGACGCCCTGCGCGTAGGCGTCGAGCAGCGCCCGCTGGTCGGCCGGCAGGCGCTCGACGGCGGCGCGGGCGCGGTCGCGGAAGCGGTGGATGCGCACCGCCATGTCGGGCTCGAGGCCGCGCTCGCCGACCAGCGCCGCCAGCTCGCCGGCGGCACGGCGGCGCAGCATCATGTCCATCTGGAAGAAGCGGTCCTGGGCGTGCAGGAAACCCAACGCGAGGGCGGCGTCGCGGCGGCTGGCGGCCTGCACGGTGGGGATGCCGAGGGCGTCGCGCTCGACGGTCACCGCCGCCGCCAGGCCGGGGACGGCGAGCCGCCCCGCGGTGTCCGGCAGGCTGGCCAGCAGGTGGCCGCGGAACCACAGCGACAGCGCGCCGGCGGCGGCCAGCAGCACCAGCAGCAGGACGCCGAGGCCGAGCAGGACGCGGCGCAGCCAGGTGCGCAGGCGGCCGCGGCGGCCGGCCGCCGGCGCGGCGGCTGGAACCGCGCCCGGCAGCGGCGCGGGACGGGGATCGGTGGTCAGGGGCTCGCTCGTCACGTCGGATCACCGATCACTCGTTGCGCAGCGCCACCACCGGGTCGATCCGGGTGGCGCGCCGCGCCGGCAGCCAGGAGGCGAAGAGGGCGAGCAGCAGCAGGCCGGCGACCACCAGCACGTAGGTCCCCGGGTCGCTGGCGGTGACGCCGTAGAGCAGCGAGCCCATGACGCGGGTGCCGGCCAGCGCCACCGCCAGCCCGATCGCCAGGCCCACCACCACCGTCGCCATGCTCTGCACGATCACCATGCGCAGCAGGTGGCCGCCCTGGGCGCCGACGGCCACCCGGATGCCGAGCTCGCGCACCCGGCGCGACACCGAGTTGGCGAGCACGCCGTAGATGCCGATCACCGCCAGCAGCACCGCCGCCAGCGAGTAGACGCCGGTGAGCATGGTGTAGAAGCGGGTGTCGGAGTAGCGCTCGGCGATCATCTCGCGCACCACCTGCACCCAGTGCACCGGCGACGGCGTCACCAGCGGCGAGACGACGCGGGTCAGCGGGTCGAGGTAGCGCTCCGGCGGCCCGGCGGTGCGCACGGCGTAGGAGATCAGGTAGTCCTGCACCTGCTCGATCGACAGGAAGAGGTCGAAGTCGTGCGGCCGCTCGCTCAGCGGCCCGTCGTAGAGCGTGTCCTCGACGACGCCGACCACCTCGTAGGGCTGCGAGAGCTGCGGCGGGTTGGTGGGGACGAGCATCTGCAGCGGCTGGCCCAGCGCATCGCGCGCCTCGCCGCCGCCCACGACGCGCGCCAGCGACTCGCTGATCAGCGCCACCCGCGGCCCGTCGGCCCGCTCGCCGTCGAAGTTGCGGCCGTGCAGCAGCTCGATGTCGAGGGTGTCGAGGAAGTCGTCGTCGACCAGGTGGCGGGAGACGTCGTCGAGCTCCTCGCCGGCCCGCGCCGGGAAGGTGATCGCCATCTCCGGCTCGCGCACCGGCGGCAGCACGCCGCCGACCGACGCCACCTCCAGCACGCCCGGGTAGGCGGCGATCGCCGCCTTCGCCTCGCGCCGCAGCCGGCCCCAGTCCTCCGGCGCCGGGTAGGTGTTGAGGTCGAGGGTGGTCGACAGGCGCATCATGTTCTCCACGTCGTAGCCCAGGTCCTCGGTCTCGAGGTTGCGGTAGGAGCGGAACATCAGGCTGGCGGCGAGCAGCAGCACCAGGGTCAGCGCCACCTCGGCGGCGATCAGGAGCTGGCCGAAGCGCTTCTGGCGCCGGCCGGCGCTGGTGCCGCGGCCGCCGTCCTCCTTGAGCTCGCCGGCGGTGTCGGTGCGCGAGCCGAGCCACGCCGGCACGACGCCGAAGAGCACCCCGGTGACCGCCACCAGCAGCACCGACAGCGCCACCACCCGCCAGTCCACCGCCACGTCGACGTAGGCCGGCACGTCGGTGGCGGCGAGCTCCATGTAGACGTCGACGAACAGCCAGGCGAGGCCGACGCCGAGGGCGCCGCCGACGAGCGCCAGCACCAGGCTCTCGGTGAGGAGCTGGCGCAGCACCCGCGTCCGCCGCGCCCCCATCACCAGCCGCACGGTCAGCTCGTGGCGCCGGCGCGCCAGGCGGGCGAGCAGCAGGTTGGCGATGTTGGTGCAGGCGATCAGCAGCAGCAGGAACGAGGCGGCGAGCAGCAGCCACATGCCGCCGCGCAGCCCCTCGCGCCAGTTCTCGCCGAGGCGCTCGACGCGGGCACCGAAGCCCTCGTTGACGTCCGGGTGCTGGGCGGCGAGGGCGCTGCCGACGGCGCCCACCTCCGGGTCGTCGGCGCTCACCGTGGCGCCCTCGGCGAGGGGGCCGAGGGTCCACAGCACGCGGAGCTGGCGCAGCTCGAGGTTGGCGCGCGGCTCGTAGTGGGCGATCGGCAGCCAGAACTCCGACTCGTCGTCCTCGATGGTGCCGGTGAAGCCCTCCGGCATGACGCCGATCACCTGGTAGGGGCGGTTGGTCACCTCCTCGCCGCCCCACGAGCCGCGCGCCAGCAGCGTCTTGCCGACGACGCCGGGGTCGCCCCCGAAGCGCCGCTGCCACAGGCCGTGGCCGATGAGGACGAGGTCCGCCGCGCCCGGATCGTACTCCGGCGCGCCGAAGGTGCGGCCGAAGGCGGGGCGCACGCCGATCAGGTCGAAGTAGCCGGGCGTCACCGACTCGCCGCGCACGCGCTCGACGCCGGTGTCGTCGACCACCGACAGGCGGGTGCGGGCGGCGGCCTCCAGGCGCTCGAGGCTGTCGGCCTCGCGCAGGTCGAGGTAGTTCGGGTACGACACGTCGCGGCGCGGCTCGTCCGGCCCGTTGGTGCCCCACACGCGCACCAGGCGGTCGGCCTCGGGGTACGGCAGGTTCTGCACCAGGGTGGTGTTGACCAGCGTCACCACCGACACGGTGGCGCCGACGCCGATGGCGACGCAGGCGAGCGCCGCGAGGCTGAGCAGGGGGCCCTTGCGCAGGCTGCGGAGGCCGAAGCGAAGGTCTTGCAGGAGGGTGTCCATCGGCGTTTCAGCTCCTCGTCTTGGTGGTGGTTGCCATGGGGATCTCTCGGAGGTGCGGGCTCACGTCGCCACCGCTTCCAGCGCGGCGCCGGGGTCGACCGACGGGCCGGCTGCCGCCGGCGGGCCGTCGTAGACGATGTGCCCGTCGCGCAGCTTTACGAGACGGTCGGCGACGTCGTAGTAGCGGTCGTCGTGGCTGACGACGATGACCGTCTTGCCGCGCCGCTTCAGCTCCGGCAGCAGCTGGCGGTAGAAGATCTCCTTGAAATGCGGGTCCTGGTCGGCCGCCCACTCGTCGAAGAGGTAGAGCGGACGGTCCTCGAGATAGGCGGTGAGCAGCGCCAGCCGCTTGCGCTGGCCCTGCGACAGATCGACGGTCGACAGGCCGCCGTCGCGCACCTCGACCTTGCCGTCGAGCTCGAGGCGCGACAGGTAGGCGCGGGCGCGCTCGCCGCCGGCGCCGTTCCCGTCGCCGGTGCCGCCGACGCCGTAGAGGTCGCGGAAGAGGTGGAAATCGGCGAAGACGGCGGCGAAGCTCTGGCGGTAGCGGTCGGCGCTGGCGCGGTCGACCACCTCGCCGTCGAAGCGCAGCTCGCCGCCGTCGGGCAGGTAGAGGCCGAGCAGGAGCTTGGCGAGGCTGGTCTTGCCGCTGCCGTTGCCGCCGATCAGGAACACCAGCTCGCCGGGGCGCAGCACGAGGTCGAGCGGGCCGACCGTGAAGCCGGGCTCGTCGCCGGCACCGCCGTACTCGTAGCGCACGCCGTCGAGCTCGAGCGAGCGCCAGCCGGGGCGCGCCGCGCCGCTCTCCGCCTCGGCCTCCGCCTCCTCGTCGCGCAGCCACAGGCCGAGGCGCTCGATCTTGTCGATGGCGACGCCGCCGCGGGCGAGCAGCGGCAGCGAGCTGACCACGAGCTGCAGCGGCCCGCGCATGAACAGCAGCACCAGGGCGTAGCCGATCATCGCCTGGCGGCCCACCCCGAAGCTTGGCCC
>CAZLBJ010000110.1:0-7266 GCA_964557755.1 uncultured Thermoanaerobaculia bacterium | reverse complement strand
GGGCGCGCGACAGCACGATGAACGGCAGGTAGTGGTCCGGCCCCATCAGCGTGTGGAAGAAACCGATCGAGGCGGCGGTCAGGGCGAGGAGGGCGAGCTCTTCGGGCATCGGCGTGTCTCTCGTGCGGCGACGGGCGGCGGCCGGCTGCCGGCGGCCTAGTCGGCCCCGGGCCCCACCTTCACCACCGGCTGGGCGTGAGCATACCGACTTTCCGCCTCGGCCTGGAGGGCGTCGAAGCGGCTCCGCTCGACGTCGCGCTGCTCGCCCAACCAGGCGGACCAGGCACCGAGGCCCTCGCCGCTCAGCGCCGACAGCGGGATCATGCGCGGCCGCGGCATGGTGCGCGCCAGGGCGTCCTCGATCTTCGCCAGCGACACGTGCGGCAGGTGCGGCAGGAGGTCGACCTTGGTGAGCAGCACGAGGTCCGCGGTCTTGAACATCACCGGGTACTTGAGCGGCTTGTCTTCGCCCTCGGTGACCGACAGCGCCACCACGTTGGCCGCCTGGCCGAGGTCGTAGACCGCCGGGCACACCAGGTTGCCGACGTTCTCGATGAACAGCACGTCGAGGCCGCGCCAGGGGAAGCCGTGCAGCGCGCGGTGCACCAAGTCGGCGTCGAGGTGGCACGCCGAGCCGGTGGTGATCGAGCGCGACGGGATGCCGGCGGCGTTCAGGCGGTCGGCGTCGTGGTCGGTCGCCAGGTCGCCGGACAGCGCGCCGAGGCGGCCGCCGCCGTCCCAGGCGCCGGCGGTGGCTTCGAGCAGCGCCGTCTTGCCGCAGCCCGGCGAGCCCATCAGGTTGATCGCCAGCACGCCGGCGGCCGCGAAGTGCTCGCGGTTGTGCCGCGCCGAGCGCTCGTTGGCCGACAGAATACGCTCCTGCACCTCCACCGGCACCAGGTCCGTGTCGCCGCAGCCGCAGCTCTCACACATGGCTCGCCTCCCGGGGTTCGTCGTCGAGGACTTCCATCTCGATGCGGTCGAGCACGATCTCGTCGCCCTCCGCGAGGCGCGCCGGCGTGCCGCAGGCGGCGCAGGCCAGCCGCGCGCCGGACGGCAGGTCCCCGGCGCAGCACGGGCAGCGCCAGCGCGCCGCCACCGGCACCACCTCGAGGGCCGCGCCGGCGCACACCCCACCCGCGCGGGCTAGGTCGTAGGCGGCGGCCAGCAGCTCCGGGTCGACGCCCGACAGCGTGCCGAGGCGCACCCGCACCCGGTGCACCGCGCCGGCCCCGTGGCGCCGCGCATGGCCCTCCACCTGGCGCAGGAGCGCGCTGACGATCGAGTACTCGTGCATCGTGCGGGCATCGTTCCAGAGCCGCGCCATTTCTGCCCCACCCGGAGGAACGGGCCGCCGCCCGCGCCGCCGCGCACGGCGCCACCACCTGAGCGGAGGTTTCCCGGCCCCGGCCCCGGCCTTTCAAATGGCGGGCAACACTCTGGGAGGAGACCGATGAGCCTGACTTCACTCGCAGCTCTGGCGCAGGCACGCCTGTTCGACCATCGCGTCGACCGGCGGGACTTCCTGAGGATCTGCAGCATCGCCGCCGCCGCCGTCGGCCTGCCGGCCTCGGCGGCCGAGGAGATGGCCGCGGCGGTCGCCGCCGGCCGCAAGCCGTCGGTGATCTGGCTCTCCTTCCAGGAGTGCACCGGCTGCACCGAGTCGCTGCTGCGCACCAGCCACCCGCGGCTCGACGCGCTGATCCTCGACCTCATCTCGCTCGACTACCACGAGGCGCTGATGGTGCCGTCCGGCCACCTCGCCGAGCAGGCCCGCGAGCAGGCGATGGCGGCCAACGACGGCGCCTTCGTCCTGGTCGTCGAGGGCGCCATCCCGACCAAGGACGGCGGCATCTACTGCCAGGTCGGCGGTAGGACGGCGCTCGACCTGGTGCGCGAGGCCGCCGACCGCGCCGGCGCCATCATCGCCATCGGCTCGTGTGCCTCGTGGGGCGGCATCCCGTCGGCCGACCCCAACCCGACCGGCGCCACCGGCGCGCCGCAGGTGCTCGAGGGCAAGACGGTGGTCACCATCCCCGGCTGCCCGGCCAACCCCTACAACTTCCTCGGCACCGCGCTGCAGTACGCCGTCTTCGGCACCCTGCCGGCGCTCGACGACAAGGGCCGACCGATGTTCGCCTACGGGCGTACCATCCACGAGCACTGCCCGCGCCGCGCCCACTTCGACGCCGGTCGCTTCGCAGAGCAGTTCGGCGACGAGGGGCACCGCCTCGGGCACTGCCTGTACAAGCTCGGTTGCAAGGGCCCGCAGACGCACGCCAACTGCTCGACGCAGCACTTCGGCGAGGTGGTCGACGCCTGGCCGATCGGCACCGGCCACCCCTGCTTCGGCTGCACCGAGCAGGAGCTCGCCTTCCGCGTGCCGCTGCACGCGACGGCGAAAATCGAGCGGCCGACGCCGCCCGATACCTACCCGCCGATCACCGCCGAGACCGGCGAGGTGGGCTACTGGGCGACCGGCGTCGCCGGCGCCGCGCTGGGCGCCGCCGCCACCGCCGGCATCCTGGGCGCGCGCAAGCTGAGCCGCGACGGCGGAGCCGCCGCGGACGACGAGGGCGGCCCCGGGAAGGAGGCCTGAGATGGACCTCGACCGGCGCTCCCTGCTCACCGGCATGGCGGCTGCCGGCGCCGCCGCCGCGCTGCCCGTGGCGGCGGCCGCCGCCGAACGCGCGCAAGCGCCGCCCGACGCCGTCGGCATGCTCTACGACGCCACCCGCTGCATCGGCTGCAAGACCTGCGTCGTCGCCTGCCACGAGGCCAACTTCGACGATCCCTGGGCCAAGGAGCAGGGCCGCCTGCACTTCGACCCGGTCGACCTCGACGCCCGCACCCGCAACGTCATCAAGCTGTTCCGCGACGGCGACCGCTGGTCGTACGTCAAGCGCCAGTGCATGCACTGCATCGACCCGGCGTGCGTCGGCGCCTGCATGATCGGCGCACTGGAGAAGCGCGAGCACGGCATCGTCACCTACGAGCCGTCGCGCTGCATCGGCTGCCGCTACTGCCAGGTGGCGTGCCCGTTCAACGTGCCGCGCTTCGAGTGGGACGAGCCGGCGTCGAGCCGCATCGTCAAGTGCGAGCTGTGCAGCCACCGGCTCGCCGACGGCAAGATCCCCGCCTGCTGCGACGTCTGCCCGACCTCGGCGGTGGTCTACGGCCGCCGCGCCGACCTGCTGGAGGAGGCCCACCGGCGCATCGCCGCCGAGCCCGATCTCTACCGGGACCACGTCTACGGCGAGCACGAGGCCGGCGGCACGCAGGTGCTGTACCTCGCCGGCCGCGACGTCAGCTTCGAGGAGCTCGGGCTGCCGGCGCTCGGCGACGAGGCGGTGCCCGACCGGCCGCGCACCATCCAGCACGGCATCTACCAGGGCTTCGCGGCGCCGGCGGTGCTGTACGGCGTGCTCGCCGCCGTGATCTGGCGCAACCGGGGCCGCGGCGCGCCCGACGAGGGCGCGGAGAGGGAGGTGGAGTCATGAGCACCGCCACCGCCAGCCCGGTCGCCGGGCCGCTGTGGACCCGGCCGTTCAAGGTGATCGTCGGCGTCGCCGTCTTGGGCGTGCTGCTGATGATCTGGCGCTTCCTCGTCGGCCTCGGCCCGGCCACCGGCCTCAACGACGGCTACCCCTGGGGGCTGTGGATCACCTTCGACGTCGTCTGCGGCACCGCCTTCGGCTGCGGCGGCTACGCCGTCGCCATCCTCGTCTACGTCCTCAACAAGGGCCGCTACCACCCGCTGGTGCGCCCGGCGCTCTTGACCAGCGCGATCGGCTACACGATGGGCGCCGTGGCGGTGGCGGTGGACGTCGGCCGGCCGTGGTGGATGTGGAAGATCCCGCTCGTCCCCTGGCAGTGGAACCTCAACTCGGCCCAGCTCGAGGTGGCGCTGTGCATCAGCGCCTACCTCGTCGTGCTGTGGATCGAGCTGTCGCCCGCCTTCATGGAACGCTGGCAGTGGAGCGAGGAACATCCGAAGCTCGCGCGCTTCTCGAAGCGGAGCCTGCCGGTGATGGAGAAGGCGCTGCCCTTCCTCCTCGCTCTCGGTCTCCTGCTGCCGACCATGCACCAGTCGTCGCTCGGTACCATGATGCTGCTCGCCGGCCCCAAGCTCCACGCCCTGTGGGCGACGCCGATCATCCCGCTCCTCTTCCTGGTCAACGCCGTGCTCATGGGCTACGCGGTGGTGACCATGGAGTCGTCACTGTCGGCGCGCTTCTTCGGCCGCGTGAGGGAGACGGCGATGCTCGCCTCGCTGTCGCGGGCGATCGTCGTCGTGCTGGCGCTGTGGCTGGTGCTGCGCCTCGGCGACCTCGCGGTGCGCGGCCTCTTGGCCGAGTCGTTCACCTCCGGCGCGCTCTCCTTCTGGCTGTGGCTGGAGATCGCGCTGATCGCGGCGCCGCTCGCCATGCTGCTGCGGCGCGCCAAGCTCACCGACGGCGGCTGGCTGTTCGGCGCCGCTTTCGTCCTGGTGGTGGGGGCGACCCTCTACCGCTTCAACTCGTACCTGACCGCCTTCAACCCCGGCGACCACTACTCGTACTTCCCCACCGTGCCCGAGATGCTGATCACGGTGGGGATGCTGGCCATCGAGCTGGCCGCCTTCATCTGGCTGGTCAAGACGTTCCCGATCCTCAGCGGCACCCGGCCGCCCGTACACGGAGAGGCGTGAGAGCCATGAGCAGAATCGTCATCGATCCCATCACCCGCATCGAAGGGCACCTGCGCATCGACGTGGAGGTGGACGGCGGACGGGTCCGCGACTCCTGGTCCTCGGGCCAGATGTGGCGCGGCATCGAGATCATCCTGCAGGGCCGCGACCCGCGCGAAGCGTGGCTGTTCACGCAGCGCATCTGCGGCGTCTGCACCACCGTGCACGCCATCGCCTCGGTGCGCGCGGTGGAGAACGCCATCGACCTCGAGATCCCGAAGAACGCCCAGTACATCCGCAACCTGATCCTCGCCGCCCACGCGCTGCACGACCACGTGGTGCACTTCTACCACCTGTCGGCGCTCGACTGGGTCGACGTCACCTCGGCGCTGCAGGCCGACCCGCGGAAGGCGTCGGAGATCGCCGAGACGATCTCCGAGTGGCCGGGCAACTCGACGCGCGAGATGGCGGCGGTCAAGGCACGGCTCGAGCAGCTCGTCGCCTCCGGCCAGCTCGGCATCTTCACCAACGGCTACTGGGGCCACCCGGCGATGAAGCTGCCGCCGGAGGTCAACCTGCTGGCCGTGTCGCACTACCTGCAGGCGCTCGAGTACCAGCGCAAGGCCAACCAGGTGGTGGCGATCCTCGGCTCGAAGACACCGAACATCCAGAACCTCGCCGTCGGCGGCGTCGCCAACGCCATCAACCTCGACAACGAGGCCACCCTCAACATGACCAAGCTGTACCAAGTCAAGAGCCTGCTCGCCGAGGTGGCGCGCTTCGTCGAGCAGGTCTACGTCCCGGACGTGGTGGCGATCGGCTCGATGTACCCGGAGTGGCTGGGCTACGGCGCCGGAGTGACCAACTACCTGGCGGTGCCCGACCTGCCGCTCGACGGCGCCGGCACCGCCTTCGACCTGCCCGGCGGCACCATCATGGGCGGCGACCTCGGCACGGTGAAGACCTTCGCCGGCTTCGGCGACCCCGAGTTCGAGGCGAACGTCACCGAGTCGATCGCCCACGCCTGGTACGACGGCGACTGGACGCGCCACCCGTACGAGGAGGAGACCGTCCCCCACTACACGGAGTTCGAGGACGACGGCAAGTACTCGTGGGTCAAGGCGCCGCGCTGGCAGGGCAAGCCGATGCAGGTCGGCCCGCTGGCGCAGGTGCTGGTCGGCTACGCCAGCGGCCACGAGCCGATCACCCGGCGGCTGGAGGCGGCGCTGGCGACCGCCTCGAGCCTGGCCGGCACCCAGCTCGGCCCGGAGGTGGTGCACTCGACGCTCGGCCGGCACCTGGCGCGCGCCATCCGCGCCGGCGTCATCGCCGAGGTGGCCGAGAAGCACTGGACGCTGCTGGCCGAGAACATCGCCTCCGGCGACACCGACATCTTCAACCCGCCGGTGTTCCCGAAGGGCGAGGTGCGCGGCTTCGGATTCCACGAGGCTCCGCGCGGGACGCTGTCGCACTGGGTGGTGATCGAGGACGGCAAGATCAAGAACTACCAGGCGGTGGTGCCGTCGACCTGGAACGCCGGGCCGCGCGACGAGATGGGCCAGCTCGGCCCCTACGAGGCGTCGCTGCTCGGCAACCCGGTGGCCGACCCCGAGCGGCCGCTCGAGGTGGTGCGCACCATCCACTCGTTCGATCCCTGCCTCGCCTGCGCCATCCACACCCTCGACGTCGAGGGCCACGAGGTGGCACGGGTGAAGGTGCTGTAGATGCGCGTCGTCGTGCTCGGGCTCGGCAGCGTGCTGATGGGCGACGACGCCTTCGGCCCGTGGGCGCTGCGCCAGCTCGCGGCGCGCTGGACGCTGCCGCCGGAGGTCGAGCTGCTCGACGCCGGCACGCCGGGCCCCGAGCTCGGCCACTATCTGCTGGGGCTCGACGCCTTGGTGGTGCTCGACACGGTGCGCGGCGGCGGGCGCACGCCGGGCGACGTCCTCGCATACCGCCGCGAGCAGATCCTCCAGCACCTGCCGGCGCCGCGCATGTCGCCGCACGACCCGTCGCTCAAGGACGCACTGCTCACCGCCGACCTCGCCGGCGACCCGCCGCGCGAGGTGCTGCTGGTGGGCGTCGTCCCGGCACGCGTCGAGCTCGCCGCCGGCCTCTCCGCCGCCGTCCGCGGCGCCTGGGAGGAGGCCGAGACGGCGGTGGTCGGCGAGCTGCGCCGCCTCGGCCTGGCGGTCGAGCCGCGCGCCGAGCCGGCGGCGGTCGAGGAATGGTGGGAGCCGTTGGGCGCGGCCCCGTAGCGTTCGAGCCCGCCGCCGTAACCTCCCGGGCGCGACTGCGCCTATGATTGCGGAATCACGCAAGGGAGGTGCACCATGCCCGACGTCCAGTACGTGGACGAGGATTTCGTCGCCCTGCGGCGGCAGCGGGACCGCGGCGACAAGCCGTTCCTCACGCTGGCGTTCGGCGACGCCGTGGAGGTGCTGGAGAGCGACGGCGACTGGACCCGCGTCCGCGCCCTCACCCACTTCGACGGCACCGCCATCGGCTTCGTCAAGGGCCGGCCTGCGCTACGGGACCGCGGAGTGCTCAAGCTCTCGATGGTCGACGTACAGCAGGGCGACGGCCTGGTCGTGGAG
>CAZLBJ010000109.1:0-21550 GCA_964557755.1 uncultured Thermoanaerobaculia bacterium | reverse complement strand
TGCGCGTAGCGGTGCGACCAGTGCCGGCCGAGCGTGGCATTCCACGCCGCCGAGCCCGGCAGCCCCGCGGCGCCAGCGCCGCCGGCCGTATAGAAGAGGTAGGCGCCCGGACCGCTCTGCGGATCGCCAGGACCGCTACCTCCACCCCCACCCGCCGCCGCTCCGCCGCCGCCGATGCCGATGCCGGCCGGGCACGACTGGCACGACGCGTCGCCCTTGCACCGCTCCGGCGGCGGAGGTCCCGGGCAGCCCAGCTCCGCGGCCACGTCGGGGCCGCCGAGCGCGATCCCCTCCGCCTTGCCCGTCTTGCGGCAGGAGAAGCTCGTCTGGCACACCTGCACCGCCAGCGACCACACCCGCGTCTCGTCCTCGACCCCGCTGCAGGTGTTCGACACCGTGGCGGTGAACACCGCCCGATCGCCGTCGATCACCCCGCCGCCGGTGAACGCCTGGCCGCAGATGCTCTTCTGACCACAGTTGAAGTCGTAGCACGTCGGCGCCGTCGCCCCCTCGTACCATCGGCTGTTGAAAAAGTGGGCGCCGGAATCGTCGTCCTGGTTGAGCTGGTTGCCCGGCAGCCGGAACTGCACCCGCGCCTGGTACTGGCACGGACCGCTCAGCGGATCGCAGCCTGGATCGAGGAACTGGTACGTCGTCGACTCGTGCACCGGTAGCGCACACCGGAACCCCGTCCCGGAGCACACCGACGCCCCCAGCGCAGGCGACACGATCGTCTCCTCCCAACGGAAGGTGGTCCCCGTACCGCTGGGGATCTCCGGCTGGCACTGCTCCCCGGGAACCGGCACGGCGGCTGAGGAAGGGTCTACGAGAAACGTTTGGAGACACGCGGCACCAACAGCAAGGACGACGCCGTATCGACGCATAACATTCTCCTTCGGCTGAGCTCGTAGAGCCCTCAACGTAGCCTTGAAGCGAAGGCGTGTCAACTGTCCTCTGCGCTCGGCCCGCAGCAGCCGCGAGGCCTGTGCGACACGAGCTGGGCCAGCCTGGCGCTCCACGCGGCGCACGACCTCGCCCTCGCCGGCCGGCAGCTCCGCGAGCTGGGGGCGGGCCGTCGAGGGCGGCGTCGTAGGCGACGGTGGCGCGGTGGCGCAGCGTCACCGCCAGCTCTACCGACAGGGTCCGCAGGTAGGCTTCGCGCAGGCCGGTGACCGGCGCAGTGCGAGCTTGCGTGGAAGAGGTGCGGCAGGGGGCAGTCGCCCGCCCCCTTTGAAACAAAAAGGCCGGCGGGATAGCTCCCGCCGGCCGGTGGATCGTCGATGCGCCGCGGCTCAGCCGGCGGTGGGCATCGCTTCGATCGCCTCTTCGTCCGGGTAGAGGCGGCGGTAGCTGTCGGCGAGCACCAGGATGCGCTTGACGTAGTTGCGCGACTCGTCGATGGTCAGCGTCTCGAAGAACTCGTCGACGCCGGAGCCCGACTCGCGCTCCTTCCACAGCCGGCGGATGCGGTTGGGGCCGCCGTTGTAGCCCGCCAGCGCCAGCTCGACGTTGCCGTCGAACATCTCCAGCACGCGGCTGAAGTAGGTGCTGCCCAAGAGGATCGAGAACTCCGGGTCGTAGAGCTTCGCCGGGTCGTAGCGGTGGCCCAGGCTCTCGGCCACCTCGCGGGCGGTCGGCGGCATGAGCTGCATCAGGCCGCGGGCGCCGGCGTGGCTGGTGGCGCGCGGGTCGAAGGCGCTCTCCTGGCGGATGATGCCGGCCACGAGATACGGCGGCAGGCCCGAGCGGCGGGCGCCCTCGCGGATCTCGTCGGCGTAGGCCAGCGGGTAGTAGGCGCGCAGGACGTCGGTCGGGATCGAGCCCTGGAAGGGGCCGCCGAGCTGCGGGTAGGCGCGGCGCAGGAGGCCCATCGCCTCGCGGTGCCCACCGGTGCGCGACAGGATCATCGCCTCCAGCGCGGCGGCGTCGCGGGCGTCGACCACGTCGGCCAGCACCGCCGTCTCGCGGCGCGCCAGGGCGTCGAGCCCGAGGTCGGTGAGGAGCTTGGCGCGCTGGAGCTTCGGGTCGATCTCCCACGGCTTGAGCTCGACCATTTCCTCGGCGGCGTCGCCCACCACCCACGGCGTCGAGCCGCTGCGCACCAGCGCCTGGCGGCGGTAGAAGTCGGTGGTGTCCGAGCTCGACACCAGCTGGTCGTAGACGCGGCGGGCGGCGCCCTCGCGGCCCATCTGCTCGAGCGCGCGCGCCTTCCAGTAGAGGCCGCGGTGGGCCTCGCGGCTCTCGGGGTAGATCTCCGCCAGGTCCGACCAGCGGGCGACGGCGGTCTGCGCGTCGCCGCGGCGGTAGGCCTTCCAGCCCTGCTCCCACAGCGGCTCGGCGCCGGTGCGGTCGGTCGCGTCATGGCGGTGGAGCTGCGCCAGCACGGAGCGGCGGCCGTCGCGGTCGTCCTCGTCGAGGATGTCGTGGAGGCTGCGCAGGGCGTCGATGGCCAGCTCGGAGTCGTCGGTGAGCTCGGTGACGCGCTCGAAGTGCCGGCGGGCGGCGGTGCGCATCCAGGCGCGCTCGTCGGCGGCGAGCTTCTTGCCGCCGCGGCGGGCGTCGGCGAGGTCGCGGGCGGCGAGGCCGCGACGGTACTCGACCGCGGCGCGCTCCTCGCTGTCGTGCACCGGCGGCACCTCGAGGGCGGCCAGCGCCTCGCGGCCGCGGTGGAGCTCGGTCAGCGCCTCGGCGGTGAGCAGGTACCAGCGCAGGCCGCGGTCGGCGGGCGCCACGTAGTCCAGGGTGACGCGGGCGGCGTCGGCCTGGTCGAGCTTGAGGAAGGTGGCGGCGCGGCGCTCGAGCTCGGCCGGCGTCAGCACGTTGCGCCAGTCGACCTTGCCGCCGCGGCTCTTGAACAGGTCGGTGGCGCCGAGTGCCGAGGCGCGCCAGGGCGCGATGGTCAGCAGGCGCCGGGCGGCCTCGCGGCGCACGTCGTCGTCGTCGAGGGCGCCGCCGATGTCCCAGGCGAGGACCTCGGCGTCGACCCGCAGCTCGCCCGGTCCGCCCTCCTGGCGCACCAGCTCGACTAGGTTGAGGGCCGCGCGGCTGTTGCCCGAGTCGTGGTGCAGTCGGGCGGCGGCGATCACCGCCTCCTGCCGCAGCGGCGAGGCCGGATGGTTGGCGACCAGGTCCGCGTAATAGCGGAGGGCGGACTCGGGACCGTCGTCGTCGGCGGCGAGCTCGGCGAGGGCGAGGAGGCGCCAGTCTGCCAGCGGGCCCTCGACGGGCGCCGCGGCCAGCAGCTCGTGCGCCGCCGTCTCGTCGTCGGCGGCCCAGGCGGCGAGGCCGAGCAGCGTGTCGGGCTCGCCGACGGTGCGCCGGTCCTCGGCGGAGAGGTCGCGCAGCTCCGCACGGGCGCCATCGAGGTCGCCGTCGCGCAGGGTGGCGGCGAGGGGGAGCAGGCGGTCGGACTGCAGCTCGGCGACGAAGCCGGAAGAGCTGCCGGCGGCCGCATTGGCGATCGGCGTGCCGATGATCTCGGGGGCGCTCCACGGAGTGCCCCACTCGACGGCGATACCCGCAGCGAGGAGGAGGGCGCCCAGGACGGTGGCCAGGGCGAGATTGCGCCGATTCACGTTCACGCGGCGCGAGGGGCGGTCGTTCGGAGGCGAAGCGGGCGGACGGACGGGGCGCCGATGCCGGCGCGGCTTCCGGTAGCGAACATCCGTGGAGTGCGTGCGATGTAGTGTGCGCTCATGTGCGGTCCGATCTCGGTCGTTGGGCTCTACGGGGGTGGTTTCGGTCGCTGGGCGTGTCGCGTCGGGTCGTCGGTCCTCGGCTCGTTCTCCGATGACGTCTCCTTTCGGCGTTGCGGGACAGGTATTTCTTACGCAGCCCGCCGGTGCGGCGTTGAGGGCGGCGTTGAAGGAATCAGGCGCATTCACCCGCCACAACGGTCGCAGGGATGCACGAATTCCGACATCTGTCCGGTAGGACTGAGAGAAGAGTGCTGCAAGATGGCTGCCGACTCTGGTACCCTGCGCGGACCGATGGCCGAGACGAGTTTCGATTACGGGCGCATGATCGCCGAAGCGCTGCGCGACGTGGCGCGCCAGGCGCTGGCCTACACGGCGCGCGAGGGCATGCCCGGCGACCACCACTTCTACCTCTCCTTCCACACCCGCGCCGAGGGCGTGCGCGTCCCCGCCTTCCTGCGCGACCAGTACCCCGACGAGATGACGGTGGTGCTGCAGAACCAGTTCTGGGACCTCGAGGTGGACGAGGAAGCCTTCTCCGTCTCCCTCACTTTCGGCGGCGCGCGGCAGCGCCTGCTGGTGCCGTTCTCGGCGCTCACCGCCTTCGCCGACCCGGCCGCCCAGCTCGGCCTGCGCTTCGAGCCGCCGCCCGCCGCCGCCAGCGAGGAGCAGGCGCCGGCGGCCGTCGAGGCGCCGGACGCCGAGGCGCCGGAGGAGAGCGGGGTCGAGGGACCGGGACCCCGCCCTCCCCGGCGCGCCGGCGGCGCCGACGTCGTGCCCTTCGAGCGCTTCCGCAAGAAGGACGAGGAGCGCTCCTAGCCCTGCTCCTGACCCGGGCGAATCGCCCGCCCTAGGCGCTCGCCGCCCGCGGCGCCTCCGCCTGCTGCTGGGCGACGCCGTCCTCCATCTCGCGGTGGCGGTAGGCGCGGTAGGTGTCGAGCTCCGGGTCGAGCAGGTGGTCGCGGTTGGCCGTCTCGACGTGGAACGGTGCGCTGCGGTGGAGCCAGGCGGTGAGGCTGCCGTTCACCGGCGCCGCGGCGGTGAGGAAGTCGCGGTGCGCCACCAGGGTGGGCAGCGGACGGTCGCGGCTGGCGGTGTGCTGGGTCGGCCGGGTGAGCGCCAGGAACGGGTCGTCGCGGTGCAGCTTGCTCGGCAGCTGGTGCGGCGTCGCCGACATCACGTGGCCGCCCTCGGTGCGGAAGACGTAGCGGCCGCCGGCCGGCGCCGCGCGCTCGCGGCGGTGGCTGCGCGAGGGGTTGTCGAGGCGGAAATCGAAGGCGAAGCGGATGTCCTTGCGCCCGAGCAGCATGACCGGCTGCTCCTCGCCGGCGCGGCAGCTCTCGAGGAAGCGCATCACCGGGCGCCGGGTGTCGGGCACCATCAGCTCGACGAGGTGCGGCGGCCGCGGCGTATGGTTGATGCCCAGCTCGCGCACCGGCGACGACAGGTAGCTGACCAGCGACTGGCGGCACAGCGGCTCGTCGGAGCCGGGCTGGTGGCGGAAGCGCAGGCCGCCGAGCAGCAGCGACGGGTAGCCGCGCACGCCGAGGCCCACCAGCTCCCAGAAGAAGTCGCCCTCGTCGTGCAGCAGGAACACCTCCGGGGGGATGGCGATCGGCGGGCGCGGGCCCGGCGGGGTTTCGCGCAGGCGCTCGACGGCCTGCAGGAAGAGGAGGACGTGGGGGAGGTGGTGGGTCGGTCTCTGCATGGGCTCTCCTTTGTTTTGGAGGGAGAGGCCATGCGCAAGGGGCGTGCCGGCGGGAAAACCGCCGTGGATGCAGGAGATTCGCGGCGCAGGGGCCGAAAATCCCGTCCAGATTCCAGACGCCTGGACCTAGTCGAGATTCGCCGTCTGGGCGGGAGCGGACTCGATGACGGCGTCGCGGAGGGAGGCCTTGGTGAGGAGCTCGCTGAAGGGGTGGGGGGCTTCGCCGGGACGATAGAGGAGGTAGAAGGGGATCGAGTACTTGCCGTGCTCGGCGAGGAAGGCGGCGATGTCGTCGTCGCGGTTGGTCCAGTCGGCCTTCATCGCCACCACGCCGTGCTCGGCGAACAGCGCCCGCGTCTCCGGCGTCTCCAGCACCAGCCGCTCGTTGGCCTTGCAGGTGAAGCACCAGTCGGCGGTGACGTCGACGAAGACCAGCCGGCCCTCGGCGGCCATCGCCTCGGCGCGGGCGCGGTCGAACTCGACCCACGGGATCCGCGCCTCGCCGCCCGCCGCCTGGGAGGGGCGCTCGGCGCGGGCGTCGGCGCCGCCGGCGAGGAGCAGCGCGGCGACCACCGCCGCCGCCATGCCGGCCGCCGCGGCGCCGCGCAGCACGGCGCCGCCGCCGGCGCGGTGGCGCATCCACACGAACAGCGCCAGGGCGAGCAGGCCGAGCTCGATCGCCGCCAGCCGCTCGGCGCTGATCTGCCCGGCGAGGACGTAGAACAGCCACACCGCGGCGGCGGCGAGCAGGAAGCCCATCAGGCGCCGCGCGTGCTCCATCCAGACGCCCGGTTTCGGCAGCAGGCGGGCCGCCCCCGGGGCGACCGCCAGGGTGAGATAGGGCAGCGCCATGCCGAGGCCGACGGCGGTGAAGACGGCGAGGATCACCGGGCTCGACTGCGCCAGCGCGAAGCCCACCGCGGTGCCCAGGAAGGGCGCCGAGCAGGGGGTGGCCATCAGCGTCGCGAAGAGGCCGGAGGCGAAGTGGCCGGCCACCCCCTCCTTCGGGCCGCCGCCGAGGCGGTTGGCGAGCCCGAAGGGGAGCTGGATCTCGAACAGCCCCCACAGGTTGAGGCAGAAGAGCACCACCACCACCGCCAGGAAGGTGACGAACACCGGCTGCTGGAACTGCACGCCCCAGCCGACGGCGGCGCCGGCGGCGCGGGCGCCGATGGCGAACAGCGCCAGCGCCCAGAACGAGGCGAGGATGCCGGCGGTGGTGGCCAGCGAGCCGACCACCACCTCGCGGCGGCCGACGCCGGCGCTCTGCACCAGGCCGAAGACCTTGAGCGACAGCACCGGCAGCACGCACGGCATGACGTTGAGGATGACGCCGCCGACGAGGCCGAAGAGCAGCATCAGCGCGATCCGGCCGGCGCCGAGGCCGCCGGAGGTGGCGCCGCCGCTCGCGGCGCCTGCCGCCCCGCCCTCGCCAGCAGTGTCGCCGTCCTCGCCGTGCCCGCCGCCGCCCTGCACGGGGCCGGCGGCGAACAGCGCCTCGTGCCGCGCCTCGCCGCCGGGGCCGACGACCAGCTCGACGGCCGCCTCCGCGGTCACCGGCGGCAGGCAGGAGTCGTCGTCGCAGGCCTGGTAGCGCACCGCCGCGGCCACCGGGTGGGCGCCGGCGGCGGCGCCCGCCGGCACCTCCAGCGCGGCGAGCATCACCACCCGCCCCTCGTAGACCGCCAGCGGCTCGCCGGCGAAAGCGAAGGTGCGGCTGACCGCGTCCGGGTAGTCGAGGGTCGCCCCGCCCCAGCCGGCGGGCAGGGTGACGGTCAGCTCGGTGGGAATCAGGAAGTCGAAGCTCGGCTCGTGGGCGTTGACGTGCCAGCCGTCCTCGATCTCCAGCACCGCCGCCAGCCGCGCCGTCGAGCCGGGCGCGTGCGCGGTGCGGTCGAGGACCGCCGACAGCGATCCCTTCTGCTCCGCCTCGAGGGCGGCACCGGGCAGGGCCGCGGCGAGCGCCACGGCGAGCAGGACGGCGAGGAGCGCGAAGCGCGGGCGCGGCATCAGGTGCAGCCCGCCGCCGGGCCGGAGCGCAGGTGGTCGAGGCGGCTGCGCACCTGGCCTGCGAAGGAGCTCTTCGGGTGCTCGGCGAGGACGCTCTCGAGCTCCGCCAGCTGGTCGCAGTCGCCGAGGTCGCGGGTGAGCTGAAGGGTGAGGCCGTCGAGGATGCGCTCGAGCAGGACGCGCGACGAGCCGTCGGTGGCGTCCAGCGCGCCGCGGGCCGCCGCCAGGCTGCGCTCGGCGGCGCCGAGGTCGCCGGCCATGATCAGCGCGTCGGTCAGCGCCGCGCCGATGCGGGCGCGCTCGGCGCCGGCGAGCGCGTCGTCGGCCAGCACGCCGCGGTAGACGTCGGCGGCGTCGGCGCCGGCGTACAGGGCGCGCAGCGCGTCGGCGGCGGCCAGCCGCTCGTCGCGGTCGGGGCTCGCCGCCTGCTCGTCGAGCCGGCGCCGGGTGTCGCGGTAGTCGGCGATCACGCGGTCGAGCGAGCGGGTGAGCTGCGGCGCCGGCTTGAAGCCCGCCAACAGGCCGACGCGCACTTTGCGATGGTCGATCAGGGCGAGGGTGGGCAGCGCTTTGACCCCCAGGTGCTCCATCAGCGCGGCGCCCTCGCCGTCGTCCTCGACGTCCACCCGCAGCAGCACGTAGTCCTCGGCCCAGCGCGCGAAGTGGGCGGTGCGGAACTCGGCGTCGAGGTGCTTGCACCAGCCGCACCAGTCGGCGTAGAGGTCGACGAAGATCAGCTTGCCGCTGGCTTCCGCCGCGGCGAGGGCGGGTTCGACCTGGCGGTGCCAGCGCAGATCGGGGGCGGCGCCGGCCTGCGCCGGCATCGGGCCGGCGGCGGCCGGCAGCGCGGCGAGCGCGAGGCCGAGGACCGCGCCGGCGAGAAGGTCGGATAGGGTCGCGTTTGTCTTCATTGTGGCAGGTACCCGCACTGGGAACGATGAACGAGGCCCTGACTGGCGCCGGCTCTCCGTGGGGTGGAACGCGTCCCGCGAAGCGGCAATTCCCCCGCCGGGGCGGGACGTTTCGCTCCCGAGGTCGCGCTTGACCGTGGCGAAGCGTGTGTGGTAGAGAATACGGGTTTCCATGAAAAAAACGGAAGGAGCCGGCAAGCCGATGCACACCAGAACGGCCTTGTCCCTGTTCAGCATCGCCATCCTCGCCGCGGCCTGCATGCCGGCGGCGGCCGGAGCGCAGGAGGCGGAGCTGCTCTCCGTCCTGGAGGCGGCCAACTTCGACCTCAAGGCCATGTGGATGGACATCCGGCTCGAGTCGCTCGAGTTCTACACCGTCGGCCAGGGGCGCGCCGGGGTGCGGGCGCACCACCAGCCGTTCCGCTGGGTGGCCGGCGACGCCCGGCGCCTCGCCGCCGGCAAGGGCCTGACCTACCACCTCGACCCGTCGTGGGGCGAGGCGACGGCCAACGGCGTGCCGCGGGCGGCGCTGGAGGCGGCGATCCGCCGCGCCGCCGCCACCTGGGCCGCCGACTCCTGCCTGGCGCGCCTGCCGCTGGCGGAGACCAAGGGTGACTTCGGCGACGTCACGGTGACCGACTACTTCCTCGGCACCGGCCCGTTCGGCGACCCGTTCGCCGCCGACGTCGTCTTCGCCGGCTGGGTGCGCGGCGGCGAGCCGTTGTTCCGGCCCGACACCCTGGCAGTGTCGGCGACCTACGTGTTCGTCGACCGCGCCTCCGGCGAGCCGACCGACATCGATCGCGACAACCACATGGACGTGGCGCTCAACGAGATCTGGTTCAACGACGCTTTCGACTGGAGCGCCGGCGCCGGTGGCATCGACGCCGAGGCGGCGGCCCTCCACGAGCTCGGCCACGCGCTCGCCCTCGGCCACTTCGGGCTGCCGCCGGAGGCGGTGATGAACCCGGTGTACGACGGCGCCGCCCGCCGCCTCGAACCGCTCGACCACGCCGCCCTGTGCGCCGTGTGGGGCGCCGGCAAGTAGCGACGAGCAGGCCGCCTCACCGCACCGCGCGGGCGCGCCGGAGGCCGCCCCGCCACCTGATAGCATCGCGCTCCCATGAGACTGGCGCAGCGCGTGTCCCGCATCAGCGAGTCGGCGACCCTGAAGGTCGCCCGCCGGGCCAAGGAGCTGGCGCGGCTGGGCATCGACGTCATCGACTTCGGGCCCGGCGAGCCGGACTTCGACTCCCCGGCGGTGGCCGTCGAGGCGGCGCGGCGGGCGCTGGCCGAGGGCTTCACGCGCTACACGCCGGCGGCCGGCATCCCCGAGCTGCGCGAGGCGCTGGCCGAGCGCTACGCGCGCCGCTGGGGCGCCGCCTGGGGACCGGCCGACGTCGCCGTCACCGTCGGCGCCAAGGGCGCCCTCTTCCAGCTCGCCCTGGCGCGGTTCGAGAGCGGCGACGAGGTGGTGCTGCCGACCCCCGCCTGGGTGAGCTTCGAGGAGCACATCCGCTTCACCGGCGCCACCCCGGTCGCCGTGCCGCTGTCCTCGGAGGACGGCTTCCGCATCCACGCCGACGCCCTGATCGAACGCTTCGGCGACCGCACGCGGGCGGTGCTCGTCAACTCGCCCTCCAACCCCACCGGCGGCGTCATCGGCCACGCCGACCTCGAGCGGCTGGCCCGCGCCTGCGCCGAGCGCGGCATCGTGCTGATCGCCGACGAGACCTACGAGCGCTTCGTCTACGGGCCGGAGGGCCACGCCAGCGTGGCGCCGCTCTCCGGCGAGCTGCGCGACACGCTGGTGCTGGTGGGCTCGTTCTCGAAGACCTGGGCGATGACCGGCTGGCGCCTCGGCTACCTGTTCGCGCCGCCGCCGCTCCTTGCCGCCGTCCTCGACATCCAGAGCCACGCCGTCTCCAACCCCACCTCGTTCGCCATGAAGGGGGCGCTCGCCGCCCTCGACGGCGCCGAGGACGACGTGGCGCGCATGATCGACGAGTACCGCGCCCGCCGCGACCTGCTGATCCCGCGCCTCAACGCCCTGGCCGGCATCTCCTGTGTGCCGCCGGCGGGCGCCTTCTACGCCTTTCCGGACGTCTCCGGCTGCTACCGCGAGGGAGCCGCCGACTCGGTCGCCTTCGCCGAGTACCTGCTGGAGGAGGCGCGGGTGGCGGTGGTGCCCGGCGCCGCCTTCGGCGACGACGACCACGTGCGCATCTCCTTCGCCTGCTCCCGCGAGGCGCTGGCGCGCGGCCTGGAGCGCATCGCCGAGGCGCTGGCCACCCTGGCGCCGCGGGTGTGACGCCCGCGCCGCTTCGCCCGGCCGGCACGCCGGCCGGCAGCTTGCAGGTCCCCTTTCCGGCAACCGATCCCCGCAACCCCATGGAGAACCCCCCGATGCACAGCCGATCCTCCGCACTCCGTATCCTGCTGCTGGCCGTCCTGCTGGCGGCGCCGCTCGCCGCCGCCCACGAGCCGGCCGAGCCGGCCGCCGAATCCGCCACCGAATCCGATGCCGGCGAGCCCACCGCCGCCGAGGCGGCCGCCTTCATCGACCGCGCCGAGGCCGACCTGCTGGACCTGCTGATCAAGGCGGAGCGCGCCGCCTGGGTGCAGGCCACCTACATCACCGAGGACACGCAGGCGATCTCCGCCGCGGCCGGCGAGCAGCTCCTCGGCGCCGGCGTGCGTTACGCCAAGGAGGCGGCGCGCTACGACGACCTCGAGCTGCCCTACGACGTGCGCCGCCGCCTCGAGCTGCTGAAGACGGGCCTCACCCTGCCGGCGCCCTCCGACGCCGAGAAGACCGCAGAGCTGACCCGCATCACCACCCACCTCGAGGGCCTCTACGGCACCGGCAAGTACTGTCCCGAGGGCGGCGAGTGCCTGGATCTCGGCGAGCTCGAGGACGTCATCGGCGAGAGCCGCGATCCGAAGGAGCTGCTCACCGCGTGGGCTGGCTGGCGCACCGTCTCGCCGCCGATGCGCGACGACTACGTGCGCATGGTGGCGCTCGCCAACGAGGGCGCCCGAGAGCTTGGCTACGCCGACGTCGGCGCGCTGTGGCGCGCGAAGTACGACATGGACCCCGACGCCTTCGCCGCCGAGCTCGACCGCCTCTACGGCCAGGTGAAGCCGCTCTACGAGGCGCTGCACTGCCACGTGCGGGCGAAGCTGCAGGAGAAGTACGGCGAGGAGGTGGTGCCCTCCGGCGGTCCGATCCCGGCGCATCTGCTCGGCAACATGTGGGCGCAGGACTGGTCGAACGTCTACGAGCTGGTGGCGCCGGCGGACGGCGACCCCGGTTACGACCTGACCAGCCTGCTCGAGCAGCACGACGTCGACCCGCTGGAGATGGTGCGCTACGGCGAGCGCTTCTTCAGCTCGCTGGGCTTCGCGCCGCTGCCGGAGACGTTCTGGGAGCGCTCGCTGTTCGTCAAGCCGGAGGACCGCGAGGTGGTGTGCCACGCCTCGGCGTGGGACGTCGACCAGGTCAACGACCTGCGCATCAAGATGTGCATCGAGGTCAACGCCGAGGACTTCCAGACGATCCACCACGAGCTGGGGCACAACTACTACCAGCGCGCCTACAACGAGCTGCCCTTCCTGTACCGCAACAGCGCCAACGACGGCTTCCACGAGGCGGTGGGCGACACCATCGCGCTGAGCGTGACGCCGCCGTACCTGGTCGAGCTCGGGTTCCTCGAGGAGGAGCCGCCGGCGTCGAAGGACCTCGGCCTGCTGCTGCGCGACGCGCTGAGCAAGGTGGCGTTCCTGCCCTTCGGCCTCCTGATCGACCAGTGGCGGTGGCAGGTGTTCTCGGGCGAGATCCCGCCCGAGGAGTACAACGCCGGCTGGTGGTCCCTGCGCGAGGAGTACCAGGGGGTGGCGGCGCCGGTGGCGCGCTCGGAGGCGGACTTCGATCCGGGCGCGAAGTACCACATCCCGGGCAACACGCCGTACACGCGCTATTTCCTGGCCCACATCCTCCAGTTCCAGTTCCACCGCGCGCTGTGCGACGCGGCCGGCTACGAGGGGCCGCTGAACCGCTGCACGGTCTACGGGTCGAAGGAGGCCGGCGAGCGCCTGCAGGCGATGCTCGCCGTGGGCCAGAGCCGGCCCTGGCCGGAGGCGCTGGAGGCGCTGACGGGCTCGAAGCAGATGGACGCGACGGCGATCCTGGACTACTTCGCGCCGCTCAAGACGTGGCTCGACGAGCAGAACGCGGGGCGGCAGTGCGGGTGGTGAGGGCGGCTACCACCGGGCGGCCTCAGGCGTCGTCGGCGACGATGCGGTTGCGACCCTGCTGCTTGGCCCGGTAGAGAGCGCCGTCGGCCCGCCGCACGAGCGTGGCCGTGTCCTCGTCGTGGCTCGGCAGGCAGGTCGAAACGCCGACGCTCAGCGTGAGGACCTCGGCCACCGGCGAAGGCTCGTGGGCGATCCGTAGGTCGCGGAGGGCCGCGCAAGCGGCCTCGGCGACCTCGACCGCGCCCGCCGGGCCGGTTCCGGGAAGGAGCAGGGCGAACTCCTCGCCGCCGAAGCGGGCGGCGAGGTCGAAGGGACGCCGGATCGCGGCGGTGAGGGCGGAGCCTACCGCCCGCAGGGCCTCGTCGCCGCGCTGATGGCCGTAGCGGTCGTTGTACAGCTTGAAGTGGTCGACGTCGCCGAGGAGCAGGGAGATCGGCTCGCCCCGGCGACGGAGCTCCGGCCACAGCCGAGCCAGCTCGTCCTCGAAGCGCCGCCGGTTGGCCAGGCCGGTGAGCCCGTCGAGATGGGCCAGGCGTTCGAGCTCGGCGTTGGCGAGGGAGAGCTCTTCGGTCCGCTCGCGCACCCGTAGCTCGAGACCGCGATGGCTCTCCAGCAACTCGATGTGGGTCCGCACCCGCGCCAGGAGCTCGGCTTGGCGGATCGGCTTGGTCAGGTAGTCGTTGCCACCGGCGCCCAGACCGGTGACGAAGTCGTCGACCTGGTTCCTGGCCGACAGGAAGATGACGGGAAGCTCGCTCAACCCCGCGCTCTCGCGGATCTGGCGGCAGACGTCGAAGCCCGACATGCGCGGCATCATCACGTCGAGGAGGACGAGATCGGCGTTCTCCGCCTCCAGGTAGCGCAGCGCCGCCGGACCGTTGACCGCCTCCGCCACCCGGTAGTCGTGCAGGGACAACTGGTTGAGCAGGACCTGCCGGATCACCGGCTCGTCGTCGACGACGAGGATGCGGAAGGCTCCTTCCTTCACCGGTCGCTGCGCCGACGGTTCCGCGGGGCTCGGGAGGTCGAGGATGGCGGGCGGGCCTGGCCCGCCGGACTCGATGGCCGTGGCAAGCGACCGGGCGTCGGCGTTCGCCGCGAGCGGCAGGGTGAAGGTGAAGGTGGAGCCCTCCCCGGGCGTCGAAGCGACCGTCAGGTCCCCACCGTGCAGCTCGACCAACTGGCGGCTGACCGCGAGTCCGAGGCCGGTTCCCCCGTAGCGGCGCGTGCTGTCCCCCTCGGTCTGGACGAACGGCTCGAAGATCCGCGTCTGCTGCTCGGGATCGATGCCGATGCCGGTGTCGCCCACCGACACGGCAAGGCGCCGCGGCGGCACCTCTGCGGCCAGCTCGGCGCCGACCACCACCGAGCCGCGGTCGGTGAACTTGACGGCGTTGCCGACCAGGTTGTGGAGGATCTGCTGGAGGCGGTCCTCGTCCGCCAGGACCGGCGGGGTGGAGGCGGGGACGGCGTTGACCAGCGCCACGCGCTTGCCGGCGAGCAGGGGGCGCGACAGGGTCAGCACCACGTCGACGGCGGCCGCGACGTCGACCGCGCGCAGGCGAAGCTCGAGCGACTCGTGGCGCATCTTGGTGAAGTCGAGGACGTCGTCGACGAGGCTCGACAGACGTTGGCCGCTGGCGGTGATCATCGCCAGGTTGGCGCGAGCCTCCCGCGTCAGGCGCCCGCCGGCGCCGTCGAGCAGGGATTCGGCGAGACCGACGATGCCGTGCAGCGGCGTCCGCAGCTCGTGAGAGGTGTTGGCGAGGAACTGGTCCTTGAGCTGGTCCACCCGCCGTAGCTCGCGGTTTACGCGCTCCTCCTCGTCGGCCCGGCGGCGCTCGGCGGCGGCGATTGCGCGCTGGCTGCGGACGAACCAGGAGACGGCCGCCAAGGCGGCGAGCGCGTAGAGGCCGTAGGCCCACCAGCTCCGCCACGGCGCCGGCGCGACGTGCAGCGCCAGCAGCGTCTCGGTCTCGCTCCACGGCCGGCCCGGCCGCGCCGCCTGCACGCGGAAGGTGTAGCGGCCCGCCGGCAGGCTCGTGTAGGTCGCCTGGCGATTCCGCGCGTCGGTCTTGATCCACCGTTGGTCGAGGCCAGCGAGCTGATACCGGTAGGCGATGCGTAGCGGATCGATGGAGTCCAGGGCCGCGAACTCGATCGACAGCACCGACTGGCGATGGCTGATCGCGAGGTCGCGCAGATGAGGTGCGGCCGTCGGGAGGGCGAACGGCCGCTCCGCCGGGTCCCCGGCGTCCGAGGTCCTCACCGGGACCGACTCGTTGAACACCAGCACGTCGGTCAGCACCGGTGCCGGCGGCGGCGGGGCCGGCGCCAGCGCTCGGGGATCGAAGACGAGGAAGCCGCGCTTGGTGCCGAACGCCAGAGTGCCGTCGGCGGCGCGGGTAACGGCGATCTGGTTGAACTCGTTCGACGGCAGCCCGTCGGTGACGCCGAAGGTGGAGATCGTCTCGCGGTCGAGGTCGAAGCGCACCAGTCCCTGGGTGGTGCCCAGCCAGAGCGCATGGTCCGGACCCTCGACGATCGAGGCGACGGTGTCCGTGGGCAGCCCCTGCGCGCGGCCCCAGGTGCGGAAGGTGCCGTCGGCCCGGTTCAGCCGGTGCAGTCCGCGCGGGCTCCCCGCCCACAGCACGCCTTCCGAGTCGACGGCCACCGCGTTGATCCGCTGGCTGGGGAGCGCGTCCGTGAAGCGCTCGCGGACGTGCCCCTCGAGGTCGACCCGAAATAGGCCCTCGGTGAAGGTGCCGACCCAGACCGACCGATCGTCGTCCTCGGCCAGGGCGAAGACCGACGGGCCGCGGGGGCGGCCGTCGGTCCTGGTGAGGCCGAAGTCGACCCCTTCGAGACGCTCCCGGTCGGGGGACAGGCGGGCCAGTCCGCCGTTGGTACCGATCCACAGCGTGCCGTCCGAACCGAGCAGCAGGCTGAACACGATCCGGTCGGCGAGCGGACGGGCCGGGGCGAGGTCGAACGGGGCGATTCGCCGATCGCCGGCCGCCATCCGGCCGAGCCCCTTGTCGGTTCCGATCCAGAGGCCCCCGTCGGCCTCCCGGGCCAAGGCGAACACCGCGTCGCCGGGCAGGCCGTCGTCCTGTCGCCAGGCCCGCCAGGGGCCGTCGGGCAGGCCGGCGTGCCGCAGCCCCAGCCGATCGTCGCCGATCCAGAAGCCGCTCCTGCCGTCGCTGCTCAGCGCCCACACCGAGGTGACGCCGAGCTCCGGCGCGCCGCCGTCCGGACGCTCGAAGGCGCGAAACCACTCGCTGCGCGGGTCGTGACGGTCGACGCCCTGCGGCGTTCCGATCCACAGGACGCCGGCGCGGTCGACCAGCAGGGCGGTGGCACCGGCGGCGAGCCCGTGGGGGTCGCCGGGCTCCGGGGTCGACGTCGAGACCCGGCCTGCGGCCACGTCGACGCGGTGGAGACCGATTCCTTCCGAGGCGATCCAGATCCTCCCCTCGTGGTCCTCGACGATGGCGCGGACGTCGTCGCGGAGAGGCGTTCCGGAGGCGTCGGCCAGCGCCGGCACCGGGCGGAACGAGTCCGTGGCCGGCACCCACAGACGGGCCCCGGCCGCGGTGCCGACCCACAGGCGGCCGCTCGAGTCCTCGAGCAAGGAGCGCACGTACCCGTGCGGCAGGGATCCCTCGGCATCGGGGTCCCACGGATGGTGCACGAAGCCGCCCAGGGCCGGGTCCCAGCGGTCGAGCCCGCCGCCGCGGGTGCCGACCCAGAACCGGCCCTCGCGATCCTCGAGCAGGGCCGTGACCTCGTCGCGGCTCAGGCTGTGCGGGTCGTCGGGGTCGTGGCGGTAGACGGTGAAGGTCCCGGTCGTGGGGTCGAAGCGGTCGAGCCCGCCGCCTCGGGTGCCGACCCACAGGTTCCCCTCCCGGTCCTCGTAGAGGACTGTGACGTAGTCCGACGAGAGGCCGTGCGCGTCCTGGTGCCAGGTCCGGAAGCGATCGTGCTCGCTGTCGTAGCGGCTCAAGCCGCCGGCCCGGGTGCCGACCCACAGCGTCCCGGAACGATCGACCAGGAGGGCGCGCACGTTGTCGCTGGGCAGGGCGCCGGGATCGCCTGGGTCGGCGTGGTAGGTCCGGAACCGGTAGCCGTCGAAACGGTTGAGACCGTCCTGCGTCCCGATCCATACGAAGCCGACGCGGTCCTGGGCGAGGGCGGTGACGAAGCCCTGCGACAGACCGTCCTCCTGGGTCAGGTGCTCGAAGTGGAGCGACGGCGAGGCGGAGGCCGCGCATGCCACGAGGAGCTGTCCGAAGGCGAGCGCCGCAACGGCGAGCCGACGGCGTCGCTGCCGGGACGTCGACGCCTGCTCGACCGCGGTCCTCATCTCCCCGCTCGGACTCCCCGTCGTCGAAACGTCTTCCATGGCCCCTCTCCAGAGGCAGTGCCGCAGCCGTGCGACGGCGATCGAATTGGTACGGCGATCTTAGCCGGTCGCGAGGACGCTATCGTTGCGGCGCGATGAGCTCGCTCGCCTTCGTCGTCGCCTGCCTGATGTTGCTCGTCATCGGCCAAGCCACCCTCCATGGCCGCCGGTGGCGGCTGGGGGCGGGGGAGCTGGCCGCGGCGTGGGGGGTGGGCGTGGCGGTGGCGGTGCCGATGACCGTCGCGGTGGGGCTGCTCGGGTGGCCGATCTCTCCTTTGGCTTTTTTCCTCTTGCTGGTCTTTTTGGCCGTCGGGGCTTGGCTTCTCGGCAAGGGGCGAAGAGGGGTGAGAGAGGTCTGGGCTCCGGAGCCCCGGTGGCTGCGGTGGGTCGCCCGGGTGGTGCTGTGCTTGGCGGCGGGGGTGTTCCTGTGGAAGCTGTGGCTGGCGCCGGTGTGGTCGTGGGACCACTTCGTGATGTGGGGGCTCAAGGCGCGGCGGCTGGCGGCTTCGGGGGCGATGGACTTCTCGTTCCTCGCCGAGCCGCAGCTCCAACGCGCCAAGGCCGATACCCCGGTGGGAGTGCCGGTGGCGTGGCTGCTGCTGTCGCTGGGGACGGTGCCGGGGGCGGCCACGTTCAAGCTGGCGCACGCGGCGTTCGGGTTCGGGCTGCTGGCCGTGGTGCGCGCCGCCGCCGCGCGGTTGGCCGGGTCGCTGCCGGTGGGGGAGCTGGCGGCGGCCTTCGTGGCGCTGTCGCCGCTGCTGTGGGACACCACCACCCTCGGGCTCGCCGACCTGCCCCTGGCCTTCTTCGCCACCGCCGCAGTGGCGGCGCTGCTCGCCGCGTTGCGGACGCCGGAGCGGCCCGACCTCCGGGGCCTCGCGGTGGCGGGCCTCCTCGCCGGCTTCCTGCCGTGGACGAAGGACGAGGGGCTGCCCCTGGCGTTGCTGCTGACGGCGGTCGCCGCCGTGTGGATGGTCCTCCCCCTCCGACCAGCCCTGAGGAGCCCGCGCAGCGGGCGTCTCGAAGGGCGGGGTCCGGCGGCGAGGCTCGCTCCTTTCGCCGCCTTCGCCGTCCCCGTCCTCGCCGGCATCGCCACCATGGCCCTGGTCGACCTCGCGGCGCTGCCGGAAGGGGAGAGGTTCCTCGCCGGCGACTGGACGGCGCGGCTGGCCGAGCGGCTGGACACGGAGGGCCGGGCGGTGCTGGCCGCCGCCGGCCGCGAGCTGGCGGCCGCGGAGTGGCTGGGCTTCTGGCTCGTCTTCCCGCCCGCCGCCGTCCTCACCCTGCTGCCTCGCCGCCGCCGCGCACCGCTGCCCGCCTGGCCGCTCGCCGCCGCCGTCGCCGCGCAGCTCGCGCTCTACGTCTTCGTCATCCTCGCCAGCTACCTGCCGCCGCTCGACCAGGTGGGCAGCGGCTTGTTCCGCATCGCCTCGGCGCTGCTGCCGCTGGGGGTGCTGCCGGTGGCGGCGCTGGCGGCGCGGAAGGCGGCGGGGGTAGAGTGGGCCATGGCCACCGACAGCCCCGCCAGCGGACCCCTCGGCTTCATCCGCGAGTTCGCCTCGAAGCTGCGCTACCCGCAGCTCTTCTTCGTCACCGCCGGCCTCTTCGTCCTCGACCTGGCGGTGCCGGACTTCGTCCCCTTCGTCGACGAGATCCTGCTCGGCCTGCTCACCGTGCTGCTGGCGCGCCTCAAGGAGCGGCGGCCGAAGGATCGCGAGCCGCGGGAAAAGAACGTCACGCCCGGCCGTTAGCCGTTTCCCTCCGCGCCCTCAGTTCGGGATGCGCAGCGTCTGGCCCGGGTGGATCGTGCTGCGCACGCTGATGCCGTTCTCGCGCACCAGGCTGCCGAGGGCGACGCCGTGGGTGCGGGCGATCGAGCCGAGGGTGTCGCCGCGGCGCACGGTGTAGGCGCGGGCCGCCCCGCCCGGGTGCAGCACCAGCTCCTGGCCCGGCTGCAGGACGTCGCTGGCCAGGCCGTTGTCGCGGCGGACGCGCTCGGCGGTGGTGCCGTAGCGCTCCGCCAGCGACCACAGGCTGTCGCCGGGCTGGACGCGCAGGCGCACCTCGGAGGCCGGCGGCGCCGCGGCGGCCGCCACCGCCGCGCCGCCGTGGCTGCCGTTGCGGCGGTCGGGCACCTGGAGCTGCTGGCCGGGATGGATGGTGTTGGCGTTGCGCAGCCGGTTGAGCTGCATGATCTCGCCGACGTCCGCCCCGTAGCGCGAAGCCACCTGGGTCAGCGTCTCGCCGCGGCGCACGCGGTGGTTGGCGAACGCCTCCTGCGCCGGCTCGTACGCGGGCAGCGCGGCGATGCGCTCGTCCAGCGTGCCGGCGAGGCCGGACGGCACGCGCAGCCGGTAGGCCTCGGACGGCGTCGAGCCGAGGCGGAGCTCCGGGTTGAGGCCCTCCAGCGTCCCCTCCGGCAGCGCCAGCGCGCGGTCGAGGACCCCGAGCTTGACCGCCCGCGCCACCGTGGCGTGCTCGGTCGGCACCTCCGGCAGCGGCTGCGGCAGGTCGTGGAAGCCGTAGGCCGCCGGGTCGTCGAGGATGGCGAGCACGGCGAGGAAGCGCGGCACGTAGCGGCGCGTCTCGCGCGGGAGCTGCTGGTAGAGGTCCCAGAAGCGGTCGAAGTAGGCCACCGGCTGGCGCCGCATGACGCGCAGCACGGCGTTCTCGCCGCAGTTGTAGCCGGCCAGCGCGGTGAGCCAGTCGCCGAACAGGCCGTGCAGGTCGGTGAGGTAGCCGATGGCGGCGCGGGTGGACGCCTCCGGGTCCATGCGCTGGTCGACCCACGGCGTGCGCCGCAGGTCGTAGCGGTAGCCGGTCGAGGAGATGAACTGCCACAGGCCGAGGGCGCGTGCGGACGAAAAGGCGCGCGTCTTGAAGCCGCTCTCGACCAGCGGCAGCCACGAGAGCTGCTCCGGCAGGCCGGCCTTGTTCAGCTCGGCGACGATCATCGGCCGGTAGAGGCCGGAGCGGCGGTACGACTCGAGGAAGAAGGCGCGCTCGCGGCCCTGGAAGCTGCGGATCTCGGAGCGCACGTCGTCGTTGACGAGCAGCGGGATCGAGCGGTCGAGATCGCCGACCGCGGTCTGCTGCGAGGCGTAGATCTCGACCAGGCGGCGGGAGATCAGGCGGCGCAGGTTGTCCTTTTCCTGGTTGAGCGCCGGGTCGCCGTTCATCGGTACCGAGCCCATCAGCTCGTAAGCGCGGTCGAGGGCGGCGAAGGCGTCCTCGAAGCCGCCCTGCTGCCAGAACACCTCCGCCGACTCGTAGGCCTCGAGCGCCTCGGCCAGTCGCCCGGCAGCGCCCTCGGCGGGGTCCACGGCCACCGGCACCGCGTCGACGTCCGCGACCTCGGTGACCGCCTCCGCGGCGGCCGCGGGCAAAGGCTCGGCGGGCAGGGTGGAGGCGGTGCGCGGCCGCCCCCGGCCGCTACAGGCGCTGCCGGCGACGAGCATGAATCCGAGAACCCCTGCGAACGCGACCATCCCCCATCGGCGTGCCTGCATGCGACGACCCCTTCCGCGGCTGATACGTCCTAGCCCTGCCGCGGCAACACGCCGCGGCCCCTAGCGTTTGGGGAATGGTAACCCGGAATCGCCGCAAGTGTGCACGATGGTTGCGAAAACCGCACGCGGCGTACAGCACGGGACGCCTCGGGCACCTGTAAGATCCATCCCCTGCCGCCATCGTTCCGACACGGTTTCGCCGCGATCGGGGTGCAGGATCGCGCCGGAGGTGACCATGAGATCGATCCCGACTGTAGTCCTCTGTGTCCTCGTCGCGCTGTCGGCGCAGGCCCAACGCCAACCGTCGTGGACCGAGCCGATCGAGCCGTTCCGCATCGTCGGCAACGTCCACTACGTCGGCACGGCGGACCTGACGTCGTTCCTGATCACGACGCCCGCCGGGCACGTCCTGCTCGACGCGCCGCTCGAGGAGAACGTCCCGCACCTGCTGCGCTCGATCCGCGCCCTCGGCTTCGACCCGGAGGACGTCGAGATCCTGATCGGCAGCCACGCCCACTTCGACCACGCGGGCGGCTTCGCGCGCATGAAGGAGGCGACGGGGGCGGAGCTGCTCCTCTCGCGGGCCGACGCGGCGCTCGTCGAGCGGGGCGGCCGCGACGACTTCGCCTTCGGCGACCGCGGCGCCTTCACGCCGGCGGAAGTCGACGGCTTCGTCGAGGACGGCGACGTCGTTGAAGTAGGCGGCGAGCTGGGCGGCGTCCGCCTGCAGGCGATCGCCACCCCCGGCCACACGAAGGGCGGGACGAGCTGGACGATGGAGGTGGAGGAGGGCGGCGAGACCTACCGGGTGCTGTTCGCCAACAGCCTGTCGGCGCCCGGCTACGACCTGCGCGACAACGAGGCGTACCCGTCGATCATGGACGACTACCGCGCCAGCTTCGACCGCCTGGCGGCGCTCGACGCCGACGTGTTCCTGGCGAC
Source organism: uncultured Thermoanaerobaculia bacterium (assembly GCA_964557755.1). GTDB lineage: Bacteria > Acidobacteriota > Thermoanaerobaculia > Multivoradales > JBCCEF01 > CAZLBJ01. The sequence goes on along the minus strand of CAZLBJ010000109.1, from coordinate 113 downwards.
CCACGGCAGCTTCTTCGGCCTGGAGCGGAAGCGCGAGGCGATGACGGAAGGCGCCCCGAACCCGTTCGTCGACCCCGAGGAGTCGAAGCGCTTCGTCGCGCGCTGGCGCGGCA
>CAZLBJ010000108.1:0-7241 GCA_964557755.1 uncultured Thermoanaerobaculia bacterium | reverse complement strand
GGAGCGCCTCCTCGGTGGCTTCGGCAACGTGCATCTGGACCTCGCGGAAGACGGCACCGGGCGAGAACGGAGCGCCGGGAAGCCGGCGGCGGCTGATCCGGGCCGTCCTCATATTAGCGCCTTTGCGAAAATGACGCCACGGCCGCCTCGCCCACCTGCCGCAGCGGCGGTATGGCAGGAGGGTCCTCGCGCCGGTCGAGGAACGACAAGTCGGCGCCGGCCGCCTCGAGGCGAGCCGCGAAGTCCTTCTTGTCGTTGGCCTTCGGGTAGGCCTCGGCGGGCGCCACCACGCCGTCCGAGACCAGCTCGAGGAGGGCTTCGTCCAGGGTCCGCATGCCCTGGCCGCGGCCGGTCTGCATGGCGGAGGGGATCTGGAACACCTTGCCGTCGCGGATCAGGTTGGCGACCGCCGGGGTGACCACCAGCACCTCGAAGGCGCCGACGCGACCGCCGCCGATCTTCTTGAGCAGCACCTGCGACACCACCGCCTTGAGGCTGGAGGCGAGCATCAGCCGGATCTGCGGCTGCTGCGCCTCGGGGAACTGGTCGATCAACCGCTCGACGGTGCCCGGCGCCGAGGTGGTGTGCAGGGTGCCGAACACCAGGTGGCCGGTCTCGGCGGTCTTCACCGCGATGGCGGTGGTCTCGAGGTCGCGCAGCTCGCCGACCAGCACCACGTCCGGGTCCTCGCGCAGCGACGCGCGCAGGGCGCTGGCGAAGGAGTCGGTGTGGGTGCCGACCTCGCGCTGGTGCACCAGGCAGCGCTTCGAGGAGTGGACGAACTCGACCGGGTCCTCGATGGTGATGATGTGGTCGGCGCGGCTGCGGTTGACCAGGTCGATGACCGCCGCCAGGGTGGTCGACTTGCCGGAGCCGGTGGGGCCGGTCACCAGCACCAGCCCCTTGCTCAGGTGGACGACGTCGGCCAGCACGCGCGGCAGGCCGAGCTGCTCGAAGCTCGGGATCTCGTCGGCGATCCTGCGGAAGACGGCGCCGATGCCCAGGCGGTCGCGGAACAGGTTGGCGCGCAGCCTGCCGCGGCCGGGGACCTCGAGGCCGAAGTCGGTGTCGTGGCACGCCAGGTACTCCTCGCGGTTGCGCGGCGGCGCCAGCGCCAGCAGCAGCTCCTGGAGGCGGTCGGGCGCCGGCGGGAAGTAGCCGCGCAGGGGCTGCAGCTCGCCGTCGACGCGCAGGCGCGGCACCTGGCCCGACGACAGGTGGAGGTCGGAGGCGCCGTGCTCGGCCATGGCGCGCAGCAGCGGCTCGAGGTCGCGGACCTCGCGCGCCGCCCCGGGGCGGACGGGGGGCGCCGCCTCGGCGGCGGCCGGCTCCGCTGCCGGCTCCGGCTCCGGCGACGGCGCCGGAGCCTCCGCGCCCGTCTCCTCGCCGACCTGCCGCGCCTCGACCCGCGGCCCGGCGGCGGTGGCGCGGCCGTCGACCCGGAAGCGGCGGCCGCCGGCCGCGTGCTCGAAGCTCCAGGCGTCGCTGCCGAGGTCTTCGCCCGGCGCCGCCGTCGCCACCAGGGCGCGGATGGCGTCGCCGCTCAGCGCGCCGCGCGCCGCCTGGAAGTCGCGGCCGCCGCGGTGCAGCCGCGGCACCCGTCCAGGTTCCAGAAACAAGGTCTCCATCCTGTACTGCACGAGTGTGTGCAGCAGGGTCTCCAGGCGCACGTCGATGGGCGCTTCGTTGCTGGGCATCGGCTGGGTTCCTCCCTCGCTCTTGGCGGCGTGTCGTGGGTTCGCGGGACGTCCAGTGCAACCGCCCTGCCGCCCCGGCGGCGGGTGCGGCGGTCGCGGTCCGGGGCGGCCGTCCCTAAACAATCCCCGCCGGGAGCGGATCGACACGTACAAGGTACGTCCGGCACTCCGAACGGACGGCACCTGCCGGCGCCGGCGCGCCGCCCCTCGCGCCGGTGCCGGCGTCTTCTGTCGTGTATGGTTTCGTGCGCAGACATGAATATGTGTGCGATGGGAGGAAACTTGTCCCGGATCGGCATCCAAAACCTACCTAGTAGGTGTAGGGACGACTTGGGCGGCATGTGGCTGCCCTTCGTTCGGCCGATCGAAAAAGGAGGAGTGAGATGAGAGGAACGTACCAGAGAGCCGTGCGCTGGGGGCTTGCGCTGACCGTGGCGGCCGCCCTGGTGGCGCTGCCGGCGGCCGCCGCGCCGGTCGACGAGGAGGGGCCCTCGTGGGGACGGGTGGTCGAGACCGTGGTCGGCTTCGTCGCCGATCTGCTGGGCGGCGAGACCGTCGTCATCGAGCTCGACGGCGAGCCGGAGCACAGCGAGGGCGGCCCGACCGAGCCGCCGACGGACAACGGCGAAGGCGGGCCCGACCTGGACCCCAACGGCTAGCACCCGCGCCGGCGTCCACCGTCCAGCGGGCCTGATCCCGTTGCGGGCCGCCGGCGCGCCTTTTCCGCCGATTCGACGATTGTTTGTCCTCAATTTGGCCGGTCGCGCAACTTAATAGGGTGGAGGCGGAGCCTGGACCTGTCGTTCGATTTCGGGAAGAGGGGGGGAGTTCGATGACGACGCCACACGTCAGTCCGGAGTTGCTGGCCATGGTCATGCGCGGCGACCTGCCGCCGCGCACCCTCGTGACACTGGTGCGCCACCACCTCAGCGACCTCTGCCCCGAGTGCCGGCATGCCTTCGAGACCCTGGAGTCGGGCGGCATGCTGCGCGCCATGTCAAGCCCTGCGGCGGCCGGCGCCGCATGCGACCTCCACGCGGCCGCGGGTGAGGCGGCGGCTGACGCCGACGGGTACTCGCGCGCCTTCGCCCGCGCCACCGGCCGCGCCATGCGCGAGGCCGGGCGGCTGCGCGACCAGAAGACCGACGCCCTGCGCGACCTGCGCGAGCTGCTGGCCCTGGCTCCCGCCGAGCGGGAGCCGCGCGTCGAGCGGGCGCACAGCCGCTTCCGCTCGCCGCACCTCGCCGCGCTGCTGCTCACCGAGAGCGGCCGCCGGGTGGGCAGCGACCCCGCCGCCGCGCGCCAGCTCGCGCAGCTCGCGCAGCGGGTGCTCGACCGCGTCGACGGCGGCGGCGGCTGGGCCGAGTCGCTGCGCGTGCGCGCCCGGGCGACCGAGGCCAACGCGCTGCGCGCCGGCGGCGACCTGGCGGCGGCCGAGGCCCTCTTCCGCCGCGTCCGCGCGCGCCTCGCCAGCCATCCGACCAACGACTCCGAGGTGTACGCCGAGGTGGCGAGCCAGGAGGCCTCGCTGCGCCAGGACCAGCGCCGCTTCGCCGAGGCCGAGCGCCTGCTGGCGCGCGCCGTGCTGCTCTACCGCCAGGCAGCGCGCGAGGACGGTGTCGCCAAGGCGCTGATTCAGAAGGGCGCCGTGCACCGGCTGATGGGGGAGCCGCAACCGGCCCTCGAATGCCTGGAGGAGGCCGCCCGCTCCATCGACGGCGACCTGCACCTCGACCTCTTCCTGTGCACGGTCAACAACCGCGCCCTCTGCCTGTGCGACCTCGACCGCCACGAGGAGGCCCACGACCTGGTGAGCGCCGAGCGCCACCGCTTCACCAGCGCCCGCAACCCGTGGTCGCGGCTGCGGCTGCACTGGCTCGAGGGGCGCATCCTGCACGGCCTCGGCGAGGACTGCGAGGCCGAGCGCCGGCTGGTGGAGGCGCGCGACGGCTTCCTCGCCGCCGGCAACGACTTCAACGCTGCGCTCGTGTCGCTGGACCTCGCGGTGCTCTACCTCGAGCAGGGGCGCGGCGGCGAGCTCAAGGAGCTGGCGGCCGGCATGGGCCAAGCGTTCGGCGCGCGGCAGGTGCAGCGCGAGGAGATGGCGGCGCTGCTGCTCTTCCAGCAGGCGGTGGCCGCCGAGCGGGTGACCGCCCACGCCGTCCGCCGCCTGCGCGGCTACCTCGAGCACTCCCGCGAGGACCTGGCCGCCCGCTGCGGCGTGCCCTCCTAGCTCCGGCCCGCGTGGCCGCCGAAGCGCGCTTCGGCGAAACCCCGCCGCATCTCCCAAAAACGAAATCGTCTTCGCCGAAACCCCTGATTTAATAGGGGTTTCTCCTGGCACGCCCGTTGCGCTTACGGAGCCGTCGAGCCGTTCGACCCCGTGGCTTCCGACGACGTGAAAAGGAGAGCGCGATGTACGACCAGGAGATGTACGAGGGCGAGCTGGACCTCGCCGGCGAATCCGAATTCGACGAGCTCGAGGGCGACTTCGAGTCCGAGGGCGAGTACGACGGTGAGTACGACAGTGAGTACGACGGCGAGTTCGACGGCGAGGGCGCCTTCTCGCCCGCCGAGGAGATGGAGCTCGCCGCCGAGCTGCTCACCGTCTCCGGCGAGGCGGAGCTCGAGCAGTTCCTCGGCAAGCTGATCAAGAAGGCGTGGAGCGGCGCCAAGAAGTTCGCCGGCTCGTCGACCGGGAAGGCCCTCGGCGGCCTGCTCAAGGGCGCCGCCAAGAAGGCGCTGCCGGTCGTCGGTCGCGCCGTGGGCAGCTATTTCGGCGGCCCCGCCGGCGGCGCCGCGGGCGCCAAGGCGGCGTCGGCCGCCGGCCGCCTCTTCGGCCTCGAGCTCGAGGGCCTGAGCCCCGAGGACAGGGAGTTCGAGACCGCCCGCCGCTTCGTCCGCTTCGCCGGCACCGCCGCCACCAAGGCGGCCACCGCGCCGCGCAGCGCGCCGCCGTCGCGCGTCGCCAGCGCCGCCCTCAAGTCCGCCGCCCGCACCCACGCCCCCGGCCTGCTGCGCGCCGGCGTGCTGCGCCCCGGCCTCGCCCCCTACCGCTCCTCCCGCCGCACCGGCCGCTGGATCCGGCGCAACGGCAAGATCATCGTCCTCGGCGCCTGAGCGGCGCCCTTCCGCGGAGATCCCACCATGCACGATCTCGATCGCACCCTGGACGCCTCCGAGATGGAGGCCGAGACGTTCGCCGACGAGCTGGCCGACGAGTACGGCTTCGAGACGGCGGACTACGAGATGGAGCTCGACGAGCGCGAGGGCGACTTCGCGTACGACGGCGCGCTCGACGAGCTCGGCGCCGGCGGCCGCCCGTTCTCGGCCAGCGAGGAGATGGAGCTCGCCGCCGAGCTGCTCACCATCTCCGACGAGGCCGAGCTCGACCAGTTCCTCGGCAAGGTGTTCAAGAAGGCCTGGCGCGGCGTCAAGAAGTTCGCCAAGTCGTCGGTCGGCCGCAAGCTGGGCGGCATCCTCAAGGGGGTGGCGCGCACCGCGCTGCCGATCGTCGGCAAGGCCGCCGGCACCTTCCTCGGCGGGCCGGTCGGCGGCATGATCGGCGGCCGCCTGGCCTCCGCCGCCGGCAAGGCGTTCGGCCTCGAGCTCGAGGGCCTGGCCCCCGAGGAGGCCGAGCTGGAGGTCGCCCGCCGCTTCGTCCGCCTCGCCGGCAGCTCGGCGCAGAACGCGGCGCGGGCGCCGCGCAGCGCGCCGGCCGGCGCCGTGGCGAACTCCGCCTTCAAGGCCGCCGCCCGCGTCCACGCCCCCGGTCTCGTGCGCGGCGGCATCGCCGTCGCCGGCACCCTCGGCGGCCGGCGCGCCGGCCGCTGGATCCGCCGCGGCCGTCGCATCGTCCTCTACGGCGTATGAGAGCGGCCATGGCCACCTCCCCTTCTGCCGCCGCCGCCCTGACCTACGAGGCGGAGTCGCTGCTCAGCCGCCTCGCCCGGGTGCGCCCGTTCGCGCTCACCACGCCGATGGTGGCGGCGGCCAGCGTGCCGCCGGCGGCGGCGCGCGCCGTCGAGCGTCACCTGGTGGCGGGGCGGCGGCGGCTGAGGACCCTGGCGCGCCGCTACCTGGCGTGGCTGCGCAGCCCGGCCGGACGGCAGGCCGGCGACGCCGAGGCGCAGCGCCGGCTCGCCTTCCTGCGCCTGCGCTTCAACGCCATCCTGCACCAGTTCGACATCTTCGCCGACGTGCTGACGCAGCGCGCCGAGGCGGAGAACGGCGTCTGGCTCGCCGGCCTCGACTCGCTAGCCGCCGACGCCCTGCGCCTGCCGGGCGGCCACTTCGAGTCGCCGCCGGCGGTCACCTACCTCGACCGCGGCCACGGCGCCGCCATCCGCCGCGCCCGCACGCGGCTGCCGGGCGGCGACGAGAACCCGGTGGCGGTGATCCGCATCCCGCGCGAGCGCATGATCGGCAGCGGCATCGCCTCGTCGCTGGTCCACGAGGTGGGCCACCAGGGGGCGGCGCTGCTCGACCTCGTCGACTCGCTGCGCCGCGACCTGCGCGCCGAGCAGGGCAAGCACCAGGGCGAGGCGGCGCGGGCCTGGGGCCTGTGGGAGCGCTGGATCTCGGAGATCGTCGCCGACTTCTGGTCGCTGGCCCAGGTCGGCGTCGGGGCGACGCAGGGGCTGATCGGCGTCGTCAGCCTGCCGCGCGCCTTCGTCTTCCGCATCCAGCTCGACGACCCCCACCCCTTCCCGTGGATCCGGGTGAAGCTGTCGGTCGCCTTCGGCGCGCTGCTCTACCCGGACGCGCAGTGGGCGGCGCTCGACGGGATGTGGGAGCGCTTCTACCCGCGGCAGGGCCTCGACCCCGGGCGGCTGGCGGTGATCGCCGGCCTGGAGTCGACGCTGCCGGCCTTCGTACGCCTGGTCGCCGGCCACCGGCCGGCCAAGCTCGGCGGCCGCCGCCTGGTCGAGGCGTTCGACACCGCGCCGCGCCGGCCCGACCGCCTGCGCGCCCTGTGGACGGCGTGGCGCCGGAAGCCGCAGGAGATGCGCCGCACCACGCCGACCCTCGCCTTCGCCGTCCTCGGCCAGGCCAAGCAGGACTGCCGGCTGGCCGCCGAGGACGAGAGCCGCCTGGTCTCCGACCTGTTGCGCCACTGGGCGCTGGCCAGCGCGCTCACCGGGGACGAGGTCCCCGGCCGCGCGCCGGCGGCGCCGATCCGGGCCCAAGCCGCCTGAACGAGCCTCACGACCCAGCTTCAAGGAGGAGCACGATGAGTCACGACACCATCCACACCTTCCAGTCGGCGCGCACCATCGCGCCCGGTGGGCAGGTCGTTCTGCGGGTCGACCCGCCCGCCGACGGGACCTACACCTTCGCCTGGTGCGTCGAGAGCGGGGAGCTGTTCTACCCCGACGAGATCTGCGGCGACGCCACGCCGCCGCCGCCGCGCAGAGGCGGCCGCAGGCAGGCGGCGGCCGCCGCCCCCAAGGCCACCGCCGCGCGGACCGGCGGCCTCTTCAGCGAGACCGGCGCGGTGGCCGACGACCAGCTCGTCTGGGTCCTCGGCCCCGACGTCGGCTT
>CAZLBJ010000107.1:0-6535 GCA_964557755.1 uncultured Thermoanaerobaculia bacterium | reverse complement strand
GGACGTAGGCGAGGCTCGAGCGGAGCGTCTCGGCGAGCGGCTCCGCCTCGGGCGGCAGGTCGAAGGTGACGCCGTCGAGGACCTCGCGCCAGGCGCTGCGAGTGGCGACGAGCTGCGCGTCGAAGGCTTCCGGCAAGAGGGATTGCGCAGCGACTGGCTGAACGTCAACGGATCTCGGCGAAGGGGAGGAAACCGAGAGGTCGCTGGCAGCCGATGGCGGCTCCCCCTGCGGAGCGGCTGACGAGGGATCGCCGGGCGCCGGCGCACGGGCGGATGCGGCCGCTCGCTCCGCACTCGCGGCCAGGGCGTCGCCTCCGATCTCCCCTTCGCTGAAGCCGTTCGCCGCAACGCCGCCTGCGCGATCGTCGACTTCGTTGCCGGTGGCCAGCGGCACGCGGAGAATCACCTGCCGTTCGCCCATCGGCTCCAGGTCGAGGTCCCAGGCGAGGACGCCGCTGGCCCGGCCATCCGCATCTCGGACCTCGGTGGCAGCCGGAAGCCCACCCGCAGCGAGGAGGTCGACGAGGCGGCCCTGGTGGAAGGTGAGGGCGCCGCAGGCGGTCGGCGGCGGCGAGGCGGCCACCTCCTTGCCGTCCACTTCCAGACCGCCGCCGCGGCAGGCGACCTCCTCCACCGGGGCGACGCCGCCGGCGACGTTGAGGAACTGGTACGGCGGGTTGACCTGGAAGGGGCGGGCGGCGAGGAGGAGACGGACGCGGCGGCGGTCGAGGTCGCCGCCGGCGAGGCGGTAGCGCAGCCAGAGGTCGGAGCCGCCGCCGGCCGCCGGCGCCGCCAGGGCGGTGATCTCCAGGCGCATGCCCGGCAGCGGCCAGGCGACGGTGGGGATCGGCAGGTCGCCGTCGGCGAGCGACTGCTCGGCGGCGACGTCGTCCCAGCCCCACAGGCGGCCGTCGAGGGCGACGAACGGCTCCAGCGAGACGCCGCGCTCCCCCACCTCCACGGCGCCGTCCTCGGAGACCAGCGCCTCCGCCGGGTCGCCGCCTCCCGCCCCGTCGGCGCCGACCACCGTCCAGTAGACCGCTTCGCTGAAGCCCCGCGGGTAGCTGCCGCGCGGCGCCTCGGCGGCGAGCGCCTGGAAGAAGGCGTTCGGCGAGGCGCCGAAGGCGAGCGGCCGCACCACCACCTCGGCCAGCCCGCAGCCGGCCGGGCAGGCGCCTTCGGGCAGGGTGACGCGCACCCGCCGCGCCTGCACGTCGCCCAGCCGCAAGTGGCCCTCCGCCGGCCCCGCCGGGTCGACCTGCCGCGACAGCGGCCACGTCTCGCCGTCCTCCGACAGCTCGACGCGGAAGCGAGCCGGCGCCCGCCCCTTCTCCCAGCGCAACGACAGGCCGCCGAGCTCGACGTCCCCCCGCAAGTCGACGGTCAGCGCCGCCGGCAGCGATCCGGGCCTCCAGGCCGTTTCGTCGTCGCCGTCGACCGCCTGCGCGGCACCGAATCGGCCCGCGTCCGCGGCCGCTCCGCCTCCACCGCCCTCTTCGCCACGCGCCGTTCTTCCTTCGCCGCCCGCCTCCTCGGTGCTCGTCGCCGTCGCCGCCGGCGGGCCCTCCGGCGGCCGCGGCGGCGCCGTCTCCACCAGCTCCAGGCCGGCAACCCACAGCGTGCCGCGGCCGCCGCCGCCGGCGGTGACGGTGAGCTCCAAGGCGCCCATCCGCTCCAGGTCGCCGCCGCCGGCCGGCCCCCAGGCGAACTCCACCTGCCGCGCCTTGACCCTCACCGGCGTCCAGTCGGCGGGCCACGGCCAGTCGCGCCGCACGTGCCACCACACGTTGTCGCCGGACGGCTCGACGAATTTCATCTCCAGGTGGTTCGGCGGCGTCTCCCCCGCCTGCTCCCCCCTCACCTGGAACCGCAGCTCCCAGTGCTCCGGCACCCCCAGCTCCAGCGGCAGCCGCGCCGCCGCCCAGCCGCCGTGGCCGTGGAAGTCGTAGTCGAGGCGCAGCGCCGGCCCCCCGTCCGGTCCGGCGTCCGCCGCGATCGCCAGCTCCACCCCGTCCGCCGGCGCCGCCGTCCACGCCGCCGGGTCGAGCAGCTCCGGTCCGCCGGCGAGCACCTCCTCCCCCGCCGCCGGCGCGGCGACCAGCAGCGCGATGAGCAGGGCCGCCGCCCCCCTCACTCCTTCACCCCACCCATCAGGATGCCGCTCACGTAGTAGCGCTGCAGCGCCAGGAACAGCGCCAGCGCCGGCAGCACGGTGACCACCGCGCCGGCCATCATCAGCTCGGTGTCCTGCACGTGCTCGCCGGAGAGGTTGGCGATCGCCACCGGCAGCGTGTACTTGCTCTCGTCGGTGAGCACGATCAGCGGCCACATGAAGTCGTTCCACGCCGTGAGGAAGGTGAAGACGCCGAGGGTGACGAGGATCGGCCTGAGCAGCGGCAGCACGATGGTCCAGTAGATGCGCAGCTCGGAGGCGCCGTCGACGCGCGCCGCGTCGATCAGGTCGTCGGGGATGGCGAGGGCGAACTGGCGCACCAGGAAGATGCCGAAGACCGACGCGATGCCCGCCACGATGACGCCGCCGAAGGAGTTGACCAGCCCCAGCGCCCGCACCTCGAGGAACAGCGGCAGCACCGTCACCTGCGGCGGCACGATCAGCGTCACGACGAGCAGGGCGAACAGGCGGTCGCGGCCGCGGAAGCGCAGCTTGGCGAAGGCGTAGCCGGCCATCGAGTTGCACAGCAGCGAGATGGCGGTGATGGCGGTCGCCAGCACGAAGGAGTTGCGCAGCGCCCGCGCCAGGTCGAGGTGCTCGAAGAGCAGGCGGTAGTGGTGCAGCGTCGGCTCCGCCGGCACCAGGCGCGGCGGCAGCGACAGCGCCTCGCCGGGGGCCATCAGCGAGGCGGACAGCATCCACAGCAGCGGCGCCGCGGTGAGCAGCGCCAGCACCACCAGGGTGGCGTTGACCGCGACCGCGGCGAGGCGGCGGCGCATCACGCGGCACCCCCCGCCCGCCGCCGCAGCGCCACCTGCAGCCCGGTGGTGCCGATGATCAGCGCGAAGAGCACGAAGGCGATCGCCGCCGCGTGGCCCATGTTCCACCAGCGGAAGCCCTGCTCGTACATCAGCAGGGTGATCGAGGTGGTGGCGTGGAGCGGCCCGCCGCGGGTCATCACGTACGGCTCGGCGAAGATCTGGAACACGCTGACCGTGGTCAGCACGGTGACGAACAGCGCCGTCGGGCGGAGCTGCGGCAGGGTGATGTCGACCAGCCGCCGCCACGGCCCGGCGCCGTCGAGCGCCGCCGCTTCGTACAGCGACTCGGGGATCGACTCGAGGCCGGCGACGAAGATCACCAGCCCGTAACCGAAGCTGCGCCAGGCGGCGAGCACCGAGATGGCGACCATGGCCCAGAACGGGCTGCCCAGCCAGTCGACCGCCGGCAGCCCGAGCGTGCCGAGACCGAGGTTGATCAGCCCGAAGCGCGGGTGGTAGAGGTAGCGCCACACGACCGCCACCGCCACCAGCGTGGTCACCACCGGCGCGAAGAACACCGTGCGGTGGACGCCGCGGAAGCGCGCCAGCTTCGAGTGCACCAGCAGCGCGCCGCCGAGCGAAGCGCCGAGGGTCAACGGCACGCCGACGAGCACGAACACCAGCGTGTTGCGCATCACCTTCCAGAACAGCGGGTCGGCGAGCAGCGCCAGGTAGTGGTCGAGGAAGACGAAGCGCGCGTTGCCGAGGTCGGCGACGGCGTAGATGTCGAAGTCGGTCATCGACAGCAGCAGCGCCGCCACCAGCGGCAGGGCGAAGAAGAGGGCGATGGCGCCCATCGCCGGCGCCAGGAAAAGCCAGGCGGCCCGCCGCTCGGCGGGCGGCGCGGTGCCGAGCGGGCGCGGCGCCTCGCTCACCGGCCCTCCTCCCCGGCGGCCTCGTCCTCGGCCTGCCGCGCCAGCAGCCAGCGCCGCTTCTCCAGCATGCGGTCGACGTCGGCGTCGAGCGCGGCGAGGGCGGCGTCGAGGTCGCGGTTGCGGCGCACCACCTCCTCGGCGGCCTGCGCCACGCGGGTGGCGATGCGCTCCCACTCCGGCACCTTCGGCGGCGCCTCGACGCGGCCGAGCTGGGTGAGGAAGGCGGCCGCCTTCGGGTCGGCGGCGAGGCCGGTGCGCACCCACGCCGACTGGCGCGCCGGCAGCCCCCCGGTGAGCTCGTGGAAGCGCGCCTGCTGCGCCGGCTCGGAGAGGTACTCGATCCAGCGCCAGGCCGCCTCCGGATGGCGCGCGTGGCGGAAGAGCACCAGGCTGGTGCCGCCGGCGAGCGACGAGCCGGGGTAGCCCATCCCCGCCTCCGGCGCCGGCAGCGGCGCGGTGCTCCAGCGGTCGTCCATGCCCGCCGGCAGGCGGGCGCGGAACTCGCCGAGGTTCCAGGGGCCGGTGATCACCATCGGGTAGGTGCCGTCGGCGAACTGCTGGTAGAGGTTGACCATGCCCGACGCGTCGAGCGGCGGCGCCAGGCCGTCGGTGAAGAGGCCGGTGTAGAAGGCCATCGCGCGCCGGAAGCCGGGGTCCCGGAAGTCGCCGCGGCGACCGCCCTCGGCGAGCAGCTCGGCGCCGGTCTGCATGCCGAGCACCACCGGCTGCGCCCACTCGTCGATCGGCAGCAGCACCGGGTAGCGGTCGGGCGGCCCGTCGCGGCGGATCTGCTCCATCGCCGTCCGCCACTCCGCCCAGGTGCGCGGCGGCCAGCCCTCCTCGGGGACCAGGTCGGTGCGGTAGAAGAGGACCCGCGTATCGACATACCAGGGTACGCCCCACACTTGGCCGTCGATCTCGTTGACCTGCCAGCTCCCCGGGAAGTAGTCCGCCGGCACCACCGCCGCCGAGGCGGCGACGCGCTCGTCGAGCGGCACCAGCGCCTCCAGGGCGACCATCTCCGGCACCCACGTGGTGCCCATCTGCGAGGCGTCGGGCACGGCGTCGCCGACGTAGGCGGTGAGGAGCTTCTCGTGCGCCGCCGTCCACGGAATCTGCTGCACCTCGACGCGGACGTCCGGGTTGGCCGCTTCGAAGCCGGGCACCAGCTCGCGCACCAGCTCGCCCTCGCGGCCGAAGGCCCAGAAGCGCACCACCGCCGTCTCGCCGCCGCCGCCGGCACAGCCGGTGAGCAACGGCGCGGCCAGGGTTACGGAGGCGAGGAGCAGCCCGGCGCGGCGTGCCCTCAACCGTCGTTCTCGCCGGGTTCGCCGTCGAGCCAGCCACCGGTGAAGCCGGCGCGGCGCAGGCCGCGGCGCAGGTCGGGGTCGTCGCGCAGCAGGCGCCACAGCAGGCCGGAGCGGTGGTTCTCGATCATCAGCAGGATCGGCCCCTGGTCGATGCCCAGGTAGTCGTCGTCGAACCAGCCCACCCCGGGCACCACGCGGCCGTGGCGCACCGGCAGGTCGAGGTCGAAGGTGGGGTTGAAGGCGTCGAGGAAGCCGTACTCGCCGTAGAGGTCGTCGCCGTAGCGCTCGGCCATCGTCATCAGCGCCGGGATCGCCACCTCGGGTGCGAACGGCACCGAGCCGCCGGCGGCGGTGGGCGCCAGGGTGCCGTCGTCGACGTGCTGGCCGGGAGCGACGCCGCGGCCGGCGTAGGTCCAGAAGCGGCGCGTCGCGGTGCCGCCGGCGAGCCGCACCTCGTGCTCGCCGTCGATCGGCCCGTCGCAAGCGGTGACGCCCCACACGTCCGGCCCCAGCCCGCGCCAGCCGCGCGGGTTGTCGATCGCCCACGCCCGCTGCGCCAGCGTGGCGCGCCGCGAGTTCTCGAAGTAGTCGATGCCGCGCTCCGCCATGTAGGCGTCGCGGATGCCGCGGAAGTCGACGAACAGGTGGCTGTACTGGTGGCCGAAGAGCGGCGCGAAGACGACGTGCTCGTAGCCCTGGAAGTCCTCCCAGCGGTAGCGGCCGGTCCACAGCTCCCAGGCCTCCGGCGCCACCGGGTGGGTCGGCGAGCCGAGGGCCAGCAGGTAGAGGATCATCGCCTCGTTGTAGCCGGTCCAGTCGTGCGGCACCCAGCCGCGCTCCGGCCGCCAGCCGAGCGACACGCCGGGCGGGTTGGGCGACGCCCAGGTCCAGTCGACGCGGCCGTAGAGGTCGGTCACCAGGCGCCGGATTTCCGCCTCCGCCGGCTCGTCGCGGTCGAAGTAGGCGCGGCAGACCAGCGCCCCGGCGAGCAGCAGGGAGGTGTCGATGGTCGACAGCTCGACAGTCTCGAAGCGCTCGCCGGTCGCCGGGTCGAGGAAGTGGTAGAAGAAACCCTGGTGGCCGATGACGCCCGCCGGCTGCGGCCCCTGCGGCGCCTGCCACAGGAAGCGCAGCGTGGCGAGCACGCGGTCGCGCGCCGCCTCGCGGGAGACCCAGCCGCGCTCGACGCCCACCGGGTAGGCGGCGAGGCCGAAGCCGGTGGCGGCGATCGAGGAGAACGACTCGGTCGGCCAGCGGTCGGGCACCAGCCCAGTGTCGGGGTGGGCGAGGTCCCAGAACCAGCGGAAGGTGCGCTCCTGGACGTCGTCGAGGAACGCCTCCCGCGCCGCGGCGTCC
>CAZLBJ010000106.1:0-8956 GCA_964557755.1 uncultured Thermoanaerobaculia bacterium | reverse complement strand
GCGCCGCCGGCTCGCGGCGGGCGGCGCGGGCGCCGGCCAGGGCGCGCAGGTAGCCGGCGTCCGGGCGGACGTTGGAGTCGGAGATCAGCACCAGGTCGTGGCTCGCGCGCCGCGCCAGCGAGGCGAGGTTGGTGACCTTCGGGTTGAAGCCGAGCGGCGGCGCGCCGGCGACGACGCGGATCGGCACGGCCGGGTAGTCGGCGCGCAGGCGCTCGACGACGGCGAGCGCCGGGTCGCGCGGGTCCTCGGTGCCGAAGACCAGCTCGAAGCCGGGGTGGTCCTGGCGCGCCAGGGCGGCGAGGTTGTCGTAGAGGCCGTCGTCGACGCCCTTGAGCGGCTTGAGCACGCTGATCGGCGGCAGCGCGGTGGCAGTGGCGCGGGCGGCGCGGCGCGGCTCGCCGGCGGTGGCGGCCCAGGCGGCGGCGTAGGCGCCGAGCGTCACCAGCAGGGCGAGCAGGCCGCAGGCGGCGAGGGCCAGGGCGGCCGGCGGGGCGGCCGCCAGGCTCTGCGCCAGGTCCCGCACCGGTTCCAACACACCGGGCAGTGCGAGAGGGTGGAGTCCGTGCATCATCCCGAGCCGATCCTCGCCCGCGGCGGTGACGAGGCGGCGGCCCGCGGGTGACGGCCGTGTGTCGAATCGCCCGGCGCCTTTCGTGATAGACAATTACCGTGGCCGAGACCGCCGACCTCCAGGCTCCGCGCCAGGCCCCCACCGGCAAGCGATCCGGCGCTCCCGAGCTGCCGGACCTCGACGACGTGCGCCGCGCCGCCGAGCGCATCGCGCCCCACGCCCGGCGCACGCCGGTGCTCACCTGCTCGACCCTCGACCGACTGTGCGGCGCGCGCCTGTTCTTCAAGTGCGAGGGCTTCCAGAAGGGCGGCGCCTTCAAGTTCCGCGGCGCCGCCAACACGGTGCTGTCGCTCGGCGAGGAAGAGGCGGCGCGCGGCGTCGTCACCCACTCCTCCGGCAACCACGGCGCCGCCCTCGCCCTCGCCGCCGCCGTGCGCGGCGTGCCGGCGCGGGTGGTGATGCCGCGCGACGCGCCGCGCGTCAAGCGCCAGGCGGTGGCCGGCTACGGCGCCGAAGTGGTCTTCTGCGAGCCGACCGCTGCCGACCGCGAGGCGGCCTGCGCGCGGCTGGTCGCGGAGACCGGCGCCACCCTCGTCCACCCGTACGACGACGCCCGCGTCATCGCCGGGCAGGGCACGGCGGTGCTCGAGCTGCTGGAGGAGGTGCCGGCGCTCGACCTGGTGGTGGTGCCGGTGGGCGGCGGCGGCCTGGCCAGCGGCACCGCCATCGCCGCGGCGGGCGTGTCGCCGGCGACGCTGATCGTCGGCGCCGAGCCGGCGGCGGCCGACGACGCCGCCCGCTCGCTGGCCGCCGGCCGCCGCCTCGGCAGCCCGCCGGGTCCGGTGGCCACCGTCGCCGACGGCCTCAAGGCGTCGCTGTCGGAGCGCACCTTCGCCGCCCTGTCGCGGCACCTGGCGGCGGTCGTCACCGTGGGCGAGGACGAGATCGTGGCCGCCATGCGCCTGGTGTGGGAGCGCATGAAGATCGTCGTCGAGCCCTCGGCCGCGGTGCCGGTGGCGGCGCTGCTCTCCGGCGCCGCGCTGGGGCCGCTGGACGCGGGCGGCGTAGCGGGCGGTGCCCGGGGCGCCTGGCCGCGGGTGGGCGTCATCCTCTCCGGCGCCAACGTCGACCTCGACCGCCTGCCCTGGGCGTCCGCCGAGGCCTGATCCCGTGCCGGCGGCCTGGCGGCGCGTCCTGCACCGGCTGGCGGAGGACGTCGAGGCCGACCTCGACCGCCGCGTGCGGCGCGCCAAGCAGGCGCTGGGCGAGGCCGACCCGGTGCACGCCGTGCCCTACCGCGGCTACGCCACCGGCCGCCGCCTGGTCCTCGGCGGCCGCGTGCTGGAGGTCGAGGCGCGCCCGGAGGCCGAGAGCGACCGGCTGTGGCACGACCTGGTGCGCCTCTACCGCTGGCTGGAGAGCGACGAGGTGCCGGCCGCGTCGCTCACCGCGCGCTGGCGGGCGGAGGAGCGCTCGCTGACCAGCGACGACGAGGGCTACTTCCGCTTCGAGATCGAGGGCGGCCCGCCGCGCGGCGAGCGCCTCGCCTGGCACCCGGTGGAGGTCGACCTGCTGGCGCCGCTGGCGCCGGGGCAGCGGGCGCCGGTACGCGCCACCGGCGAGGTGGTAGTGCCGGCCGCCGACGCCCTCTTCGCGGTGGTCAGCGACCTCGACGACACGGTGGTCGAGACCGGCGCCACCAGCGCGCTGAAGATGGCGCGCACCGTCTTCCTCCACAACGCGCGCACCCGCATGCCGTTCCCCGGCGTCGCCTCCTTCTACCGCGCCCTCGAGCTCGGCCCCTCCGGCGCGCGGCCGCGCAACCCGGTGTTCTACCTCTCCAGCAGCCCGTGGAACCTCTACCCGCTGTTCATCGGCTTCCTCGCCCACCAGGAGATCCCGCGCGGGCCGATCTTCCTGCGCGACCTCGGGCTGCGGCCGGACCTCGGCATCGGTCCCGGGCACGAGGAGCACAAGCTGGGCCACCTGCGCCGCCTGCTCGACGACTTCCCCGACCTGCCGTTCGTGCTCGTCGGCGACAGCGGCCAGCAGGACCCGGAGATCTACGCGCACCTCATCGCCGGGCTGGGCGACGAGGCGCCGCGCCGCATCCGCGCCGTCTACATCCGCGACGTCACCCACGACCCGCGCGACGCCGAGGTCAACGAGCTCGCCCGCCAGGCCCTCGGCCGCGGCGTCGCGATGGCGCTGGTCCCCGACACCGCCACCGCCGCCCGCCACGCAGCCGAACTGGGGCTGATCCCGCCCGACGCCGTCGCCGAGGTGGCGGAGGACCGGCGGCGCGAGACGCTCGAGGGCGAGGTGCTCGACGGCCTCCTGGGCTGAGGCGGACCGGTAGCGCGGGGACGGGCCGGGGGCGGGTGCCCCTCGGGCGGGGAACAGCGAGCTACGAGGAGGACTTTGGAGGGGGGCTCGCTTCGGCTTCCGCGCGCCGCCACCGCCCGCGGACTCCGCAGGTTCTTGCCCTTGGCGCGCTCCAGACGTCCCCGCCCGAGGGGCACCCGCCCCCGGCCCTCACCGTGCTCGCGGGATTGGGGCGAACTTCCCCTTCGCCGATTGGAGAGTGGGTGAACTTGGGTGAACTTCCCCTTCGCCGATCTTTTGGGGTTGATGGTGGAGCTTTTCCCCCTTGTCGATCTGTTGACGTTGGCCGTCGTTGGGGAAGAGGTAGCGAGCGGGGCGGGTTCCTTAGAGTGCCTTCGACGCCGCCGTTTCGTCCATGCCCGCGGGGAGCCTGCCGTCCATGCCTTTCACTCCTAGCCGCCGCCGTTCGGTCCTGATCGCACTCTGCCTCCTGTCGACGGGTCTCCCTGCCTGGGGGCAGGTTGGCGGAATCCGGGTCTCCGAAGTCTCGGTGGGAGTGCAGGGAGTGGCCGAGGTTTCGCCCTCGGACCTGGTGGTGGAGGAGTCGGGCGAGGTGCGGGAGGTGCTGGAGGTGCGGCCGGCGGCGGGGTCGTGGCGGGTGGTGGTGTATCTCGACGAGGCGCTGTCGGGGGCGCGGACGCTGGCGCTGGCCAGCCGGGCGCTGGAGACGCTGGCGCGGGAGCTGACCGAGCTGGGGAGCGTCGAGGTGGTGCTCGCCGCCGACGGGCCGCGGCAGGTGCTGCCGCCGAGCCGGGACCCGCTGGCGGTGGGCACGGTGCTCGCCCGCGCCGACCTCATGGAACGCGGCGGAGACGCCATCGTGGCGCTGCGGCGCGAGGCCCTCGACGAGATGAAGCGCGCCCACACCGACGTCGAGCGGCGGGCGGTGGCGGTGGACGCGGCGCGGCGCGAGGCGGCGCTCGTCGAGCAGCGCCTGGACGACCTGCTGGCCTACGCCGCGGAGCGCGCCGGCCGCGGGGTCGAAGACGAGCTGGAAGCGGCGGCGGGGCCCGGGCTGCTGCTGTGGGTCGGCGACGGCTTCGCCCTCGAGCCGGTGCGCTTCTGGGAGGGCCGCGCCGGGCTCGCCGGCCTGCCGCCGCAGGGCACCGCTCTCGCTGCCACCCACGAGGCCACCGCCCGCGCCCTCGCCGCCCTCGGCTGGACGGTGGTGCCGGTGAGCCTGCGCCGCGGCGAGGAGGACGAGCCGGCGAACTACTCGCCCGGGATGGTCCCCGACTCCGAGGGCAAGCCGCTGCCCGGCGGCACCATCCGCATCGGCCGCAAGACGCCCGAGCAGCGCGGCGAGGAGGCGGTGGCGCGCGAGGCCGGGCCGCCGCCGCTGCCGCTGGCGCCCGGCGAGGCGCTGGACCGGCTGGCCGAGGAGAGCGGCGGCCGGCGGGTGGCGGCCGAGGCGCAGCTCCCCGAGCTGCTGGCCGGCCTGCGAGGGCGGCTGCGGGTCCGCTTCACCTCGCGCACCGCTGGAGGCGGGTCGGCCGAGGACGCCGTTCGGCCGCTGCGGGTGAGCCTGGCGGCGGTGGGCGGTGATGGGACGAACGGCTCGACGAGAGGGGCGGAGGTGGGGGAGGAGCCGGCGGCGGGGGAGGCGGCGGCCGAGGCTCCGGCGGGGCAGGGCACAGCGGACGCCGGCTCCGCCGAGCGCGGCCGGCGTGGGAAGGCGGGGGATGCCGTGGTGACACCCTCCGTCGCCGCGCCGCGTTGGATCGCCCACGGTACGCCGCCGGCGGTGTCGGCGCTGCGGGCGCGGCGGCTGCTCGCCGGCGACCTCGACCCCGGCGAGGTGACGGTGCGCGCGGCGCTGGCCGTCGGCCTCGGCGCCGATGCCGGTACCGCGGCGCCCGCGACCCCGCCGGCGGACGGCGCCGGAAGCGACCCCTCCGCCGCCCGGCGCGGTTCCGCGCCGACGGTGGAGTTGCCCGAGGACGAGCCGGAGACCGACCCTGTCGCCGCCGGTCGCGGTCCCGCGCCGACGGTAGAGCTGCCGGGTGCGGAGCCGGAGACCGCCGCCGTCGCCGAGCCGGCCGACCTGTCCGCCACCCTGGAGGTGCGCATCGAGCCGCCGCCGGGGGCGGGGGCGCCGGACGTGGCGCCGCTGGCGGCCGGGCCGCGGCGGCTGACCCTGGCGGCCCAGGACGCCGCGGGCGGGCCGCCGGTGGTGCTCCACCGGGTGGTCGAGGGCCGCCTGGTCGAGAGCGAGGTGCCGCCGGAGGAGGGCGGGCCGGTGCGCCGCCGGCCGGCGCCGAGCTGGCTGTGGCGCGGCGAGGTGGCGCTGCCGCCCGGCAGCGAGCGGGTGGCGGTGGTGGTCGAGGAGGCGGGCGCCGAGGCCGCCGGCGGCCGCTGGGGCGGCACGGTGGCCGGCATCTACGACGCGGCGCGCTCCGCCGGCGGTGCCTGGGACGTCGCCGCCGGCCTCCTCCCCGGCCCGAAGCCGGTCAACCTGCTGCGCCCGCGCGGCGACGTGCTCACCGGGCGGGTGCGCGTCCAGGCGATCGTCGAGCCCGGTGTCGAGCGGGTGGTCTTCCACCTCGACGGCCGCCGCCGCCAGGCGATCGAGCGGCCGCCCTTCGTCGCCGCCCTCGACTTCGGGCGGTTGCCGGTGCCGCGGCGCGTCGAGGCGGTGGGCTTCGACGCCGCCGGCGCCGAGGTGGGGCGCGACGCGCTGGTGGTCAACAGCGGCGGCGGCCGCCTGCGGGTGCGCATCACCGACCCGCGAGGGCCGCGCGCGGTGGGCGCCGTGGACGTCGGCCTGGCGGTGGAGGTGCCGGAGGGCGAGGCTCTCGACCGCGTCGACGTCTACTGGCGCGACCAGCTCGCCGCCTCGCTCTTCCAGGCGCCCTTCCGCCACCGCCTGCGCATCCCGCGCGACGACCCCGAGGGCTTCCTGCGCGCCGTCGTCCGCCTCGCCGACGGCACCCAGGCCGAGGACGTCCTCTACTTGAACGGCCCGCTGGCGGCGGAGCGCGTCGACGTCCAGCTCAACGAGCTCTACGTGGTGGTCACCGACCGCGACGGCCACCCGGTGCGCGGCCTCGGCCCCCAGGACTTCGTGGTACGCGAGGAGGGCAAGCTGCAGGAGGTCGAGACCTTCAGCGACGCCGGCGACCTGCCGATCACCGTCGGCCTCGCCATCGACTCGTCGGCCAGCATGTTCGTCAAGCTGCCGGAGGTGCAGGAGGCGGCGGCGGAGTTCGTCGCCGGCCTCGAGGCCGGCCGCGACCGCGCCTTCCTGGTCGATTTCGACGACCAGATCCGCCTCGCCGCCGCCCCCACCCGCGACCTGCCTGCGGTGCTCGCCTCCGGCGGCGGCATGGTGGCCGACGGCCGCACCTCGCTGTGGAAGGCGATCGTCTACTCGCTGGTGCAGATCCAGGGCGTTCCCGGCCGCAAGGCGCTGATCGTCTACTCCGACGGCGCCGACGAGGACGAGGACTTCCCCTACCGCAACGCCCTCGACTTCGCGCGCAAGGTGGGGGTGCCGATCTACGTCATCGTGTCGAACGACGAGGCGGTGCGCACCGGCGGCATCCCGATCGGCTTCCCGTCGCTCGGCCGCCGCCTGCACCGCCTCGCCGAGGAGGTCGGCGGGCGCGTCTGGCTGGTGCGCCGCGGCGACGACCTGGCCGGCATCTACCGCCTGATCCAGGAGGAGCTGTCGGCGCAGTACCTGCTCGGCTACTACCCCGGGGGCGACGGCTGGGGCGCCTGGCGGCGCGTCGAGGTGGACGTGCGCCGGCCCGGCCTCCAGGCGCGCACCCTGGCCGGCTACGAGCGCTGAGCCCGCCCTCCGCGGCTGTCCCTCCGCCTCCGGTGCGCCGCACTGACAGGGATGGGGACGCAACGTCGGAGGAGACCCGGAATGGACAAGTCCAGCATCGCCAAGGGAGCCGGCTTCCTGCTCCTCGTCTGCGCCGCCGCCGCCGCCGGCGTCTTCGCCGGCCTCTACGTCCGCGAGGCCCGGCAGCCGGAGGTGCAGGTGCGCATGCCGGAGACCAAGCTCCACGTCGGCGCCGCCTTCCCCGACGTCGAGCTGGTGTCGACCGCCGGCGAGCCGGCGGCGAGCGGCTCCCTGGTCGACGACGGCGGCGTGGTGATGTTCCTGCGCCTCGACTGCAAGCCCTGCGGCACCATGGTGGCGCACTGGCAGGAGCTCCGGGACGCGGGCGAGCTGGCCGGTGTGACGACGGTGGGGATCACCGGCGACGACCCGTCGTTGGTCGAGCCGTACCGCCGCGACAAGGGGCTGAGCTTCCCGATCTACCTCGACCCCGACGACGTCTTCGTCCGCGACTGGGAGGTGCGGGGCGTGCCCTACGTGGTGGTGGTGGGGCCCGACGGCGCGGTGCGCCAGACCTTCATGGTCCCCGACCAGATCGACACCGAAGAGATCCGCCGCCAGGTGGGCGCCGCGTAGCGGCGGCGGACCTTCACTCGCTCTCGATGGGCAGCGGGCCCGGGCCGGCGAACAGGCCGCCGGCCTCCTCGCCGGCGCGCTTGGCGAGGAGGTCGGCGAGGTCGCGCGGCCGCACCGGCTTGACCAGGTGGAGGTCGAAGCCGGCGTCCAGCGCGCGGCGCTGGTCGTCGGGCTGGCCGAAGCCGGTGATCGCCACCAGCAGCGGCGTCGCGTCGGGGTGCGCCTCGCGGATGCGGCGCGCCACCTCGTAGCCGTCGACGCCGGGCAGGTCGATGTCGACCAGCGCCACCGACGGGCGCTGCTCGATGGCGTGCTCGACGCCGGCGACGCCGTCGTCGGCGGTGGTCACCGAGTAGCCCCACAGGCGCAGCAGCTCGGAGAGGGCGGCGCGGCCGTCCGGGTCGTCCTCGACCACCAGCACGCCCTGGCCCAGCAGCGGCGGCTGCGCCGGCCCCGGCTCACCCGGCAGGCGCGGCTCGGCGACGCCCGGGTGCGGCGTCGAGTCGATGCCCGCCATGTCGAGCAGGTTGTCGACCGCCTTGCGCAGCAGCTCGACCTGGCGCTCGATGATCTGCCGGTAGCGCTCGGCCTGGCCGTGGGCGTCCTGGTCGCCCATCTCGCGCATCAGCGACAGCGCGGTGGTGATGGCGCTCATCGGGTTGCGCAGCTCGTGGCCGACACGGGCGAGCAGCTGCTCCTCGCGCTGGCCGGCGCTCTCCAGGCGGCCCTCCAGCTCGCGCACCTGGCGGCGGAGGCGGTGCTCCTCGTCCGCCGCCGCCCGCGCCTCGTCGTGCTCGTCGTCGTGGTCCGTGGTCGTCACCGTCTCCGCCTTGGCGTGTGCATGCATGTCATTCCTCTCTCGTGTCGGCGGCTCGGCGGGCCGCATGGCCCGGTACATCGCGTCCCAGCTCATCGCGTCCCCGGCCGGCCCGTCGGGCCTCCCCCCATCGTCAGGGCAAGCAATCGATGTGCCCGTCGGCGCGCGAGCGGCCCTACGGCGGGTAGAGGACGACGCGGCGGTGGGGCTCGGCGCCCTGGCTCTCGGAGGTCAGGCGGTGGCGCTCGGCGAGCTCGTGCTGGAGACGCCGCAGGTAGCGGTTGCGCGGCGACAGCTCGACCGGGTGCTGGTGCTCGAGCACCTCCTCGACGGCGTGCTCGACCTCGGTGAGCGCCTCGGTCTCGTCGCCGCCGTCGCGGCCGAGGTGGAAGGCGGAGCGCAGGAAGCTCTCCATCTGGGTGACGGTGTTGCTCTTGATCAGGTGCAGGGGCACGCCGCGCGCCTGGGCGTCGCGGAGCTTGCGCGGCTGGCGGCGCTCCTGCGACTTGGTGGTGAGGATGACGTCGGCCTGCGCGAGGTCCTGCACCACGTAGGCCGGCACCCCGAACTTGCGCACCGCGCGCTCGAGGCGGCTGCGCGACACGGCGTAGGGGAAGACGCGCAGGATGCGGCTGGCGCGGCCTGCCGGGCCGGCCGCGCCGCCGCCGGCGCCCGGCCAGCGGGACGGCGAGCGGGCGCCGTCGCCGTCGGTGGCCGGTAGGGTGGCGGGCGGCGGCTCGGCGGCGGCCGGAGC
>CAZLBJ010000105.1:0-2774 GCA_964557755.1 uncultured Thermoanaerobaculia bacterium | reverse complement strand
CCCGAGCCGGTGCTCGCGTGGTTCGTGCGCCACAGCCGCAACCCGAAGCTCCTGGCGGTCGTCATCCGCCGCCGCGACGTGCCCCGCCGCCTCCTCGTCGAGCTGGCGCCGCGCCTGCCGCCGGACCTCCAGGAGGCGCTGGTGCTGCGCCAGGACGCCATCGTCGAGGAGCCGGCGATCGTCGACGCCCTGGAGGCGAACCCGGACCTCACCCCCTACCTCCGCCGCCGCCTCGCCGAGTACCGCCGCCACCTGCTGCCGCGGCACCGCGCCGAGGAGCCGGAGCCGCTCGACGAGCCGTTCGCCGACGAGCCGGACGAGGCGCAGGTGGCGGTGGCGGTGGCGGCGGCGCGCGAGCAGCCGGAGCGGGGGGAGCGCGACCCCGGCACCGGGCTGACCGAGGCGCAGATCCGCTTCCTGCCGATCCCGGTGCGCATGAGGATGACGCGCGGCACGCCGCGCGCGCTGCGCCAGATCCTGGTGCGCGACCCGAACCCGACCGTCGCCCTCGCCGTGCTGCGCAACAACCGCTGGAGCGAGCAGGAGATCGAGCAGGTGGCGCACAACCGCAACGTCGAGGGCGAGGTGCTGGCGGCGATCGCCGGCGACCGCGAGTGGGCGAGCAAGTACCGCGTGGTGGTGGCGCTGGTGCACAATCCGCGCACGCCGCTGCCGCTCGCCTTGCGCATGGTGCCGCGGCTCGCCGTGCGCGAGCTGCGCCTGCTGTCGCGCAACCGCAACGTTCCCGACCCGGTGCGGTCGACGGCGCACCGGTTGTATATGATCAAGCGCGTCTGACCTCATTCATGAGCCGCGACTACTACGCCATCCTCGGGGTCCCGCGGGACGCCGGCGAGGCCGCCATCCGAGACCGTTTTCGGGAGCTCGCCCGGCAGCGTCATCCGGACCGCTTCCGTGGCGAGGAGAAGGCGCGCGCCGAGGAGGAGTTCCAGGCGGTGACCGAAGCCTTCAACGTCCTCGTCGATGCCGAGCGCCGGCGCCAGCACGACGGCGAGCTGACCGCGCCGCCGTCGGCCCGCCAGGCCGGCGACGAGAGCCGGCAGCTCCTCAGGGTCTACCTGCAGCGCGGCATCCGCGCCTACAAGGAGAAGCGCTACCGCGAAGCGGCGGACAACTTCGACCGCGCCACCCGCGCGGCGCCGGACCACGCCCAGGCCTGGTACTCGCTGGCGCTCGCCTGCAGCCGCGAGGAGCGCTTCCTCGAGCGCGCCCGCGGCGCCATCGCCCGCGCCTGCGAGCTGGCGCCGATGAAGGAGACCTACCTGCGCGCCGCCGGCCGCATCTTCGCGCGCGCCGGCGACCTCGACCGCGCCGAGGGGTACTACAATGAAGCCCTGAAATGGTCGGCAGACGAT
The DNA here is from genome assembly GCA_964557755.1 of uncultured Thermoanaerobaculia bacterium. Taxonomy (GTDB): domain Bacteria; phylum Acidobacteriota; class Thermoanaerobaculia; order Multivoradales; family JBCCEF01; genus CAZLBJ01. The sequence continues at coordinate 1,398 of CAZLBJ010000105.1, read as the reverse complement.
CCAGCGATCCGCCAGGAGCTGGAGGAGCTCAGGAGCTCGCGCAAGGGGCGGGGCTTCAGCCTCTTCGGGAAGCCCTGATGCTCGACGTGCGCTCCAGCGGGCTGTCGGACGTGGGGCGGGCGCGCACCCACAACGAGGACTACTTCGAGATCGACGCCGAGAACCGCCTCTACCTGGTGGCCGACGGCATGGGCGGCCACAAGTACGGCGAAGTGGCGTCGCGGGTGGCGGTGGAGGCGATCCGCGACTTCGTGCTGCGCACCGGCGACTCCGACTCGACCTGGCCGTTCGTCCTCGACGGCCGGCTGCGCCGCCACTCGAACCTGCTCAAGAACGCCGTCAAGGTGGCCCACGACAAGGTGATGTCGGCGATCCAGGCCGACCACCGCCTCTACGGCATGGGCACCACGGTGGTCGGCTTCTACCTCGAGAACGACGTGGCGGCGGTGGCCCACGTCGGCGACAGCCGCGCCTACCGGCTGCGCAACGGCAGTCTGGAGCTGCTAACCCAGGACCACACCTGGGTCAACGAGCAGGTGGTGGCGGGGTATCTCTCGGAGGCGCAGGCGCGGGTACACCCGCTCAAGAACGTGGTGACCCGCGCCCTCGGCGGCGAGCGCGAGGTGATGGTGGACGTGCGCGAGGTGCGGGTGCAGCCGGGCGACGTCTACGTGCTGTGCTCCGACGGCCTCACCACCATGCTCTCCGACGCCGAGATCGCGAGCGAGCTGCGCGGCGCCGGCTCGGTGGAGAGTCTGTGCCGCAGCCTGGTGGCGCGCGCCAACACCCGCGGCGGCCACGACAACATCACCGTCGTGGCGCTGAAGATCGCCGGCCGGCCCGAGGCGGAGCCCGCCGCGGGCTGAGCGCCGGCCGGCGCCGTCTCCTCGCGCGGCTCGCCTCAGAACAGGTAGCCCTGGCGGGCGCGCACCCGGAACTCCGGGTTCACCGTCTCCACCTCGACCCGCTGGAAGCCCGATTCGTCCGCCGGGTGGCGGGCGGTGTAGGCCAGCAGGTAGTAGCCGCCGGTCTCCTGCACCACCTCGTCGAGCGGCGTCCCGAAGCTGGTGAAGAACGGGAAGTAGCGGCCGCCGGTGTCGGCGGCGAGCTCGGAGAGGGCGGACTCGAACGGGTGGCTGACCTCGGTCGGCGTCACGTCGGCGGTGTAGACGGCGACGTTGGCGTCGTTGAGCGCCCGCATCATCGCCGGGTAGTAGCGCTCGTCGCGCTGGTACTGGCCGAAGGTGTTGAGGCGGCCGAAGCCGATGCCGAGGTAGACCAGGTTCTTGCGGCCACGGACGTCGGCCGCTGCTTCCGCCACCTCGGTGAGCGCGGAGTAGATGCGCGTCGTGGCCTTCACCAGCGCCTTGCCCTCGGGCAGGTCGTCGAGCAACGACG
>CAZLBJ010000104.1:0-20257 GCA_964557755.1 uncultured Thermoanaerobaculia bacterium | reverse complement strand
TGTGCTCCATCCTCGGCATCTTCGACGTCTGCATGGAGGCGGAGGCGGCCCGCCGCCGCGCCCTCGAGCTGTCGCGCCGGCAGCGCCACCGCGGCCCCGACTGGAGCGGCGTGTGGGCCGCGGACGGGGTGGTGCGCGACGGGCGCATGGAGAAGCACGTCCTGCGGCAAGCGTTCGAAGGCGTGCTGCCCGGCGAGGTGCTGTGGCGCCAGAAGGAGCAGTTCTCCGACGGCGTCGGCTACGGCTGGATCGACGGCCTCAAGGCCTTCGCGGAGGCCGAGGTGAGCGATGCCGACCTGGCGCGGGCCGGCTTCCGCTTCCCGCTCCACCCGCCGGCGACCAAGGAGGCCTACCTCTACCGGCGCCTGTTCGAGTCGTTCTTCCCGGGCGACGAGGCCGCCGCCACGGTGCCGGCCGGGCCGTCGATCGCCTGCTCGTCGCCGGCCGCGCTCGCCTGGGACCCCGCCTTCGCCGCCAGCGCCGATCCCTCGGGCCGCTCGGTGGACGTGCATCGGGCCAGCGCCCGGTACGCCGGCTAGCTGCGGCTAGCTGGTCCCTTCCAGGCCGTCGTCGGCGCCGTCCTCGCCGTCGCCGTCGCCGCCCTCGTCGATCAGGTGGTGACTGTCGGCGGCGCCGAGGTCGAGGCCGTAGATGTCCTTGAGGCCGGCGATCTTGCCCAACGTCTCGTCGCTGAACGGCTGCTTGCCCTCGTAGGCGTGGAGGAGGATCCCCTCCAGCAGGTCCCCCATCGTCACGCCCAGGTACTCCGCCAGCGCCTTGGTCACCTTCACCAGACGGCGCTCGAGGCGCACGCCGGTCTGTACCCGGTGGATGCGCCGGCGTACGGGAGGGGATTCGCCGGGCGTCTCGCTCATGCGGGCTCCTTTCGCGGGGTGCTACCGAGGTACCAGAGTACGATGGCGGGCAGCCGGATCGCCCCCTGGGGACCACCCCGGTTCATCCTCATGCAGGATCGAAGCCTCCTCGGACCGGTACATAATCGGTCCCCATGAGCGAGCGGGAGAGCGAGCGCCTCAGCGCCGACGACCTGCGCGAAGTGTGGCCGGTCCTCGACGCCGAGGACCGCGTGCTCGGCTTCCGCCAGCTCGACCGCGCCGAGGCCGAGGACTTCTTCCTCGAGCTGTCGCCGCGCGGCCAGTCGATCGTCGTCCGCGGCGTGCCGGGCAAGGAGCGGCGCTCGTGGATGCGCCTGCTCGAGCCGGACGACGCCGCCGACCTGCTGCAGGAGGTGGAGCCCGAGGAGCGCGCCGGGCTGCTGGCGTTGCTCGACGAGCCCACCCGCATCGAGGTCAGCGCCCTTCTCGCCTACGCCGAGGACGCCGCCGGCGGCCTGATGAGCCCGCGCTTCGCCCGCGTGCGCGCCGGCATGACGGTCGAGGAGGCGATCCGCTACCTGCGCCGGCAGGCGCGCGAGAACCCGGAGACGCTGTACTACCTCTACGTGCTCGACGCCCAGCAGCGGCTGCGCGGCGTGGTGACGCTGCGCGAGCTGTTCTCCGCCGCCGCCGACCGGCGGGTCGAGGAGGTGATGGAGCGCGAGGTGATCAGCGTGCCGGAGAACCTCGACCAGGAGGCGGTGGCGCGGCTGATCGCCAGCCACGACCTGATGGCGGTGCCGGTGGTCGACCCCGAGGGGCGCATGCGCGGCATCGTCACCGTGGACGACATCGTCGACGTCGTCGAGGAGGAGGCGACCGAGGACATCCAAAAGCTCGGCGGCATGGAGGCGCTCGACCACCCCTACCTGCAGACCGGCGTCTTCGCCATGGTCAAGAAGCGCGGCGGTTGGCTCGCCGCGCTGTTCCTCGGCGAGATGCTGACCACCAGCGTCATGGGACGCTACGAGGCGGCGGTCGCCAGCGCCGTGGTGCTGGCCCTCTTCATCCCGCTGATCATCTCGAGCGGCGGCAACTCGGGCGCGCAGGCCACCACCCTGGTGATCCGCGCCATGGCGCTCGGCGAGGTGCGGCTGCGCGACTGGTGGCGGGTGGCGCGCCGCGAGGTCGCCGCCGGGCTCGTCCTCGGCGCCGTGCTGGCGGCCATCGGCATGGCGCGGGTGGTCCTGTGGCAGGGCCTCTTCGGCACCTACGGCGAGCACTACCTGCTGCTCGGCGCCACCGTCTCGCTGAGCCTGCTGGGCGTGGTGCTGTGGGGCACCGTGTCCGGCTCGATGCTGCCGTTCCTCATCCACCGCCTGGGCTTCGACCCGGCGAGCGCCTCGGCGCCGTTCGTCGCCACCCTGGTCGACGTCTTCGGCCTGGTGATCTACTTCAGCCTGGCGCGCTGGCTGCTCGCAGGCTCCCTGCTGTGAAGGCGGCCGGCGCGGCCCGCGGCTCGGCGGGGCGGCAAAAAAAGAACCCCGGCGGAGGGGGGATGCCGGGGTGACAGGACTCCAGGAGAGCCTGTTCTCAGGTGCCCTCGCGGGCAGATCTTGCAACCGTCAAGGGCAGCTCATGAACGCCGCCGTGTCGGTGATGGTGACGAAGGTGGTCGACTGCGGGTCGTCGTACATCTGGACCAGCCCGCTCTCGGTGTCGCGCACCGTCAGGTGCACCTCGACGTTGGTGAGGCCGGCCGCGAACAGCCAGTAGTGGTCGTTGACGCCGCAGGCGTTCAGCGCCTTGACCACCACCTCGACGTTCTGGTCGTTGAAGAACCAGAACCAGCCGGTGTCGTCGGTCAGCTCGCCACCGGCCTGGCCGTCGCCGCTTCCGCCCTGCGGCGTCGCCCAGGTGGCGGTGACCTCGAAGCGGCCCTCGTCGAGGCACAGGGTGGTGGCGTCCTCGACGCACGGCGAGTCGTTGTCGAAGATCGTCACCGTCGCGGCGGCGGTCCCCAGGGTTGCGCCGCCGGTGGGGTTGGACAGGCCGACCGTGAAGGTCTCCTCGTCCTCGCCCTCGGCGTCGTCGGCGATGGTGACGACCACCGTCTTGGCGCCGCTCTCGCCGTCGGCCCACGCAAGGGTGGTGGCGACGGCGGTGAAATCGGCGCCCGAGGTGGCGCTGCCGCCGGCGGTGGCGACGTCGACGCTCACCGCGCCGTCGTCGCCGCCGCTGCGCACCGCGGAGACGGTCACCTGGCCGTCCCGCTCGAGGGCGGTATAGGCGTCGGCGGACAGGCCGATGGTGCCGGGCACCGGGTCCGGCCCCGGATCGTCGTCCTCGCCGGCGTTGGCCAGCGTGCCGTTGAGGGTGCCGGAGGTACCGGTGACGCGTACGCTGAAGCTGCCGGCGCCGTCGTTCAGCGCCGACAGGTTGGCGGCGGTGTTCACGGCACCGGCCGCCGAGGCGCTGCCGCCGGCCGGGTCGAGGTTCACGAAGGTGCTGTTGCCCTGGCGGATCTCGGCGCCGGTGATGGTGCCGATGCCGTTGGTGACGATGGCGTACGACACCGAGCCGCTGCCGGTGACGATCGAGGCGATGCCGGATCCGCCGCCGCCGCTCAGGGTGGCGCTCAGGTCGTCGGCCGCTGCGACCGCCGGAACGAGCAGCAGGGCGGCGACCAGGCAGAGGAGTCTCTGGATAGTCATGGGGTTTTGTTCCTCGTGTCGTTTCGGTGGTCGATCAGTTGTCGGCAAACGTGGTCCAGCCTTCCCAGATCCACGGGTCGTTGGGGTCGACGCCGCCGGCGTAGTTGACGCCGGTGAAGAACCCGTCGTTGGGCGGCGCCACCGAGCTGCCGGCGCCGCGCGCCGGCGAGCCGGACCGCGGCGAGACGTCCGGGGTGAGGCCGAACGGATTGGCCAGCCGCGGGTCGACGAAGCGGACCTGCGTCGCCTGGTTCTCCAGGTAGTCCTGGACGTTGCTGGTGCCCGTGTTGCCGAAGAAGAAGGAATGGCCGATGTGCAGCTCGGTGCCCAGCAGGCCCATGCTGTCCGCCCCGTCCACTACCACGCCAGGGTCTGCGAAGTTGACGACGATGGCGTTGCGCAGGGTGCCCGCCGTGCCGCGGCGCAGCAGCCAGCCGCCCTCGTCGTTGAGCTGGGCGCCGGTGCCCTTGGCGCCGACGAACGTGGCGTTGTAGATCGTCGGGTTGGAGCGCGGCAGCAGGTTCGGGTTGTCGCCGTCGTTGTCGGCCTCGATGCCGTTGTCGGCCTCGCCTCCGCCCTGGACGGCGACGAAGAACTGCAGGCGCCCGACCCAGCCGAAGGTCCAGTCGAGGCTGTCGTCCTGCGCGGCGGTGATGAGCACGTACTTGGCGTCGTTGGTGCCGCCGAAGAACTCGATGCCGTCGTCGGCGTTGTAGTGCACCTGCACGTGGTCGATGACCGTCTGGGTTCCGCAGCCCTGGAGCGCGATGCCGTTGAGCTCGTTCTGCTCCGAGAAGAGGATGCCGGCAAACTCGACGCGCACGTAGCGCAGCGTGCCGCAGTCGTGGCTCGCGTCGTTGCCGCCGTAGGAGCCGGAGTCGCCCTCGCCCTCGCGGGTGCCGCCGTTGACCGGCGCGTTGCCGGACAGCACCAGGCCGCCCCAGTCGCCGGGGCCGCGCTCGCCGACGTCCTGCGCCGAGCTGAAGATGACCGGCAGCATGGCGTTGCCGTTGGCGTTGATGCGGCCCTCCGGGCGAACGATCAGCGTGCCCTGGCCGCCCTTGTCGCCGAACACCATGGTGCCGGCCTCGACGTTGAGGACGCCGCCGGTGACGTAGACCGGGGCGGTGAGCAGGTAGGCGTTGTTTTTCGTCCAGTTGCCGCCGTTGACGTTGCCGCCGACCGTCACCACGCCGTCGACCACGTTGTACATCGTGTTGGAGCGGGCGATGACGGCCCCGCCGTCCTCGTCCCGCACCTCGATGACGAACTGGTAGCGGCCGGTTCCGCCCGGCACCGCATTGGGCAGGCCGCCGAAGGCGCTGTTCGGCCCCCACAGCCGAAACTCGCCGAGGCTCGGCACGAAGATCCGGGCCGGATCGCCGGCGCTGCCGAAGAGATCGCGCTCCTGGGCGCCGAAGCCGTCACGGACGCTGTAGTAGAGCGTCTGGTTGTTCTCCCGGTTCTGCCAGTAGACGTAGAGCGTCGCCGGCTGGGTATAGCCCTCGTCGTCGATCGACACCGTCACCTGCGGCACGGAGAAACCGGTCTGCGGGCCGTAGATGTAGGAGTCCGTCTCGATCAGCATCGACGGGCGGTTGGCGACGTTGCCCGCCGGTGGCGCGAAGGCGGGCGCGGTCACCATGCGCACTTGCGCCTCGGTCGGCTGCGCCGGCGCCGGCATCGCCGGCAGGACGGCCGCCAGGGCCATCGCCGCCAGCGTGGCGACGGTCGGTACTCTGCGAAGTCCTCGCATGCAGAAACCCTCCTTACAGGTCATGGGGTTGGGTGGGTGGTGATGAATCAGAACGGCCGGTAGGTCAGCGACACCCCGTACTGGACGCCCGGCTCGTAGAGGCGGAAGACGCCGCCGCCCTGCGTCCACTCGCGCTCCTCGTCGAGCAGGTTCTCGGCCGAGAGCTTGATGCCGAGCCCCGGCGCCCAGGGCGCGAGGTCCTGGCGCAGCACGACGTCGAGGCTGCCGCGCGCCTCCTCGACGACGTCCGGCAGGCCGAGCTGGCCGCCGAGGGCCACCTTCTCGCCGGTGAAGTTGTAGAGCACGCGGGCGCCGGTGCCCCAGCGCGGGCGCAGCCACTCCACCACCAGGTTGACGACGTTGTCGGGCTGCCCGGTGAGAGGGCGGTCGGGGTTGGTGAGGCTGGTCCGCGACGGATCGATCGAGATCTCGGATTCGACCCAGGTGTAGTTGACGATCGCCGTGAGCTCGGAGAGCGGCGACCACAGGCTGCCGAGGTTGCGCCGCGCCTCCAGCTCGACGCCGTAGTTCTCCGCCGTCTCGGCGTTGGTGAAGGTCTCCAGGTTCTCCGCCGAGGCCACCAGGACGTTCTCGATCGGCCGGTCGAAGGCCTTGTAGAAGACGCTCGCCGCCACCACCTCGTCGGACGACGGGAACCACTCCCAGCGCAGGTCGTAGCTGTCGACGTCGGCGGAGACCAGGTCCGGGTTGCCGGTGACCGCGTAGCCGCCGGCGATGTGGGTGAACTTGAACGGCGCCAGCTCGCGGAAGTCGGGGCGGTTGACCGTCCGGCTGTAGGCGAAGCGCAGGTTCTGGGCGTGGCCGACCTGGTAGACGACGGTGGCCGCCGGCAGCACCTCGCTCTCGTCGAGCTGGGTGGTCACGGTGCCGGCGTCCAGGCCCCGCTGCAGGGTGATCAGCTCGATCGCAGAGTCCTCGACGCGCGCGCCGCCGATGAAGCGCCACGAGCCGAAGGTCAGGTCGGCCTGGGCGTACGCCGCCGTCACCTCGTGCGTGCCCTCGTAGTTGTCGGTGGCGCGGGTGACTTCCTCGACCTCGAAGTTGGGGCCGATGAAGTCGTCGCTGAACAGCAGCTCCGGCGGCAGGGTGAGGTCGAGTCCGCTCGTGCTGCGGTGGGCGAAGCGCAGGCGCCGGCCGTCGAAGTCGCGCTCGTTCTGGGTATAGGCGAGGCCCGCCTTGATGGAGCCGACCACCCCGCCGGTGAGAAACGTCGTCCAGTCCGTCCCCGCGTCCAGCAGGTCGTCCTGCAAGTCGTTGAAGTAGAGGAAGCCCGACGAGGCGTTGTCGGTGAGCTCGAAGACGCCCGGCTGCAGCTCCTCGTAGAGGGTCTGGCGGCGGTTCTCGGCGGTCTCGGCGCGCGACGTCGAGCCGCGCCACTCGAGCAGGCTGCCGTCGCGGAAGACCCCCGGCATGAAGTGCTCGCCGGAAAGCTGGGCGTTGACCACCTCCTGCTCGAGGTAGGAGAGGCGGGTGTCGCGGACGTTGCTCGCCAGGTCCGAGAAGAAGCCCTCGGTGCGCCGCGCCTCCGCCGTCGCCACGTCGGTGTAGAGGCTGCGCAACTCGACGCTGTGGTTGTCGCCCAGCCGGTAGGAGAGGCTGCCGAGCAGCGACTGGCGCACCTCCTCCTCGTTGAGCTCCATGTCGTAGGTGTTGCGCGGCGTCACGCCGCCGGTGCCGGAGACGCTGAAGATGTTGCGCGCCTCGTCGCGGACGGCGTAGTCGTGCCCGTAGTTGGCCGACAACACGACGCCGAGATTGCCGAAGGTGTTGCCGTAGGACAGCTTGTACCCCTGCTCGATGGGCGCGTCCCCGCCGGGACCCGGGCTCCAGGAGCCGACCAGCGCCTCGCCGAAGCGCTCGAGCTCCTCCGCCGTGAAGCCCCGGCCGGTGAAGCGCGAGAAGCGCACCAGGTCGGCTTCGGGGATCGACGAGGGCAGCGGCTGGCCGCCGCCGCCGGAGAACGACAGGCCGCCTCCGTTCTCGGCGAACGGCTCGCCGGTGGTCATCGAGTCGTAACCCACCGAGACGCCGATCGAGGCGGTCGCCTCGGCGGGGAACTTCAGCGTTTCCAAGTCCACGAAGCCGGCCACGAAGTCGCCCGGCTTGTCTACGGTGTAGGACTTCGAGACGGTGATCTTCTCCAGCAGGTCGGCGGAGAAGAGGTCGAGCGGCACCACCTTGCGCTCGAACTCGGTCGACGGGATCTTCGAGCCGTTGAGCGTCGTGTTGCTGTAGCGCTCGCCGAGGCCGCGGACGTAGACGTACTTGTTGTCCTGCAGCGAGACGCCGGTGACGCGCTTCAAGGCGCCGGCGGCGTCGGAGCCAGTGTTCTTGGCCATCTCGACGTTGCCGATGGAGTCGGAGATCTGCGCCGCGTGGCGTCGCTCGGTGAGCAGCGCCGCCTCGGTGGCGTCGGCCTCGTCGGCGACGGTGATCGTCTCGCCGAAGGCGGCGGCGCCCGCCGCCGAGCCCTCCGCCGGCATCAGCACCAGCGACAGGTCGGTGGCCGCGCCGTCCTCCACCCGGACGCGCGTCACCTGCTGTGCGGTGAAGCCGGTCTTGCCGACCGCCAGCGTGTGGGTGCCGGCGGGCAGCTCGAGGCGGTAGATGCCATCCGGGTTGGTGCGGGCGGTGATTCCGGTGCCTTCGAGGGTCACCGTGGCGCCGGGTACCGGCTGGCCGGTGAGACCGTTGAGGACGGCGCCGGAGACGCGGCCTTGGGCGTCGGCGGCGGCGGCCGGCAGCACCGCCAGGACGAGGGCGGCGACGGCGGCGAGGGCGGCGCCGAAGACGGGGGGCTTCCGTCGGGCACACTGCGGGCGCGGGGTGCTCATTCTGTACCTCCTGCTCTCCTGGTCCACTTCAAATACCGAGGACGTAGACGCGCCGGGGGCGGCGCTGACGACGGCTCCATTGGACCGCCCGCGTGTGACCAAGCCGCCGTGACCGGGTGACGCCCGGGTGACTTGGCGGTGACGCCTGCGCCAGGAGGCGGTGGCCGCGCGGCTAGAATGGCGGCGGCGCCGGCCGGGAGGACGGCGGACGATGGACGACGACGAGGACTTTCTCGACCCCGAGCCGGTCGAGCTGCCGATCACCGACGTGCTCGACCTCCACTCCTTCCCGCCGAAGGAGGTGGCCGACGTGGTGCGCGACTACCTCGACGCCGCCTGGGAGCGGGGCTACCGGCGGCTGCGCATCATCCACGGGCGCGGCGTCGGCGTGCAGCGCGCCACGGTGCGCAGGATCCTCGAACGCGACCTCCGGGTGCGCGGCTTCGGCGACGCCGACGCCGGCGGCGGCGGCTGGGGCGCCACGTGGGTGGAGCTGGCGTAGCCGCGGCGCGGTCCCCGGCCGGCCCGCTGGCCGCAGCACGGCGTGCCCTCGGCCGCTGGTGGCGGCGCGCCGCGCGCCGCCGGGGCGGCGCCGTGTCGGTGGTCTACGGCCGGCGCTACCGGCTCGACGTCGGCGGCCTCGCCCAGGACCCGCGGCGCGGCGAGAAGGTCCTCTCCTACCTCGCCGGCCGCGGCCTGCTCGGCGCCGGCGACGTGCACGCGCCGGCGCCGGTCGACTTCAAGGCGCTGTGCCGGGTGCACGACCTCCACTACCTCGAGACGCTGGGCGACGCCGAGGCGGTGACCCGGGTGGTCGGGCTGCGCCTGCCCGAGCGCGACCGCGACCGGGTGATCGACATCCAGCGCCAGATGGCGGGCGGCACGCGGCTGGCGCTCGAGCTCGCCCTCGGGCACGGCGGCATCGGCGTCAACGTCGGGGGCGGCCTGCACCACGCCTTCCGCGACCACGGCGAGCGCTTCTGCCTGCTCAACGACGTGGCGGCGGCGGTGGCCGCGGCGCGCGCCGGCGGCTTCGAGGCGCCGGTGCTGATCGCCGACTGCGACCTCCACGACGGCGACGGCACCCGCAACATCTTCGCCGACGACGACTCGGTACACACCTTCTCGATCCACAACGCCTCCTCCGGCACCGACCCGCGCGCCGTCGCCTCGACCTCGATCGAGCTGGGCGCCGGGGTCGACGACGAGACGCTGCTCGCCGCCCTCCACCGCCACCTGCCGCCGGTGGTCGAGGCGGTGCGCCCCGGCCTGGCGGTCTACGTCGCCGGCACCGACGTCGCCGCCGACGACTCGCTGGGCGACTGGAAGCTCTCCGGCGGCGGCATCTTCGCGCGCGACCTGTTCGTCACGCGCCTGCTGCGAGGCGCGCCGCCGCACGTGCCGCTGGTGGTGGTGCTGGGCGGCGGCTACGGCCGCGAGACCTGGCGCTACACGGCGCGCTACCTCGACTGGCTGCTCTCCGGCGAGGACGTCGAGCCGCCGACCAGCGAGCAGGCGACGCTGGAGCGCTACCGGCGGCTGGCCCGCCTCATCCGCAGCGAGGAGCTGACCGGCGAGGCGCGCGAGGAGGCGGACTGGGGACTGAGCGAGGAGGACGTCCTGGGGGCGCTGGCGGGGGTGCCGAAGCCACGACGCTTCCTCGGCTTCTACTCGCCGCACGGCGCCGAGCTGGCGCTCGAGCGCACCGGGCTGCTCGACCGCCTGCGCCGCCTCGGGTTCGCCGACCCGCACGTCGAGCTCGAGCTCGACAACCCGGCGGGCGAGACGGTGCGCGTCTTCGGCGACCGCCGCGGCCGCGAGCCGCTGGTCGAGCTGCGCGCGCGGCGCGACGCCCACGCGGTGCCGGACTGCGAGGTGCTGCGCATCGAGTGGCTGCTGCTGCAGAACCCGCGCGGCGCCTTCACCGCCGAGCGGCCGGCGCTGCCGGGGCAGCGCTACCCGGGACTCGGCCTGCTCGAGGACACCGTCGCCCTGCTCGTCCTGGTGTGCGAGCGGATCGGCCTCGACGGCATCTGGTTCGTGCCCTCCCACTACCACCTGGCGGCGCAGTCGCGGCGCCTGCTGCGCTTCCATCAGCCGCGCCACGAGGCGCTGTTCCGCGAGCTCGAGCGGGTGCTCGGCGCCCTGCCGCTGGCCGCGGCGACGGGGGCGGTCGAGCAGGGCCGGGTGTGGGACGCGGTGGCCGGCAAGCCCTTCACCCTGCCCCCGATGCCGATGGTGCTGCCGGTGTCCGACCGCCTGCGCCGCCACTTCGAGGCGGCGGAGTACGAAGACGCCGTCGCCGCCGAGGCGGCGCAGCACGAGCTCGAGCTGCGCCCTGCCCCGGCGGCCGGCGCCTAGCCGGAGCGGCTCAGCGGCCGGGCCACAGCCGCTTCCACCACGGCTCCTCCGCCGGCACCGTGCCGCCGAGGCCCATGCGCCGGCGCACCTCGGCGAGGTCCCAGCCGGTCATCGCCGCCAGCCGCGCCGCCTGCTCCTCGTGGCGCGCGGCGAGATCCCGCCGGTAGTCGGCGGCGGCCGGGCACTCGTCGCTGCCGGTCCACGGGTGGCGCAGCACGTAGCGCCCCTGGAAGTTGCTGCGGTCGCCGGTCTCCTGGAACTGCAGGTCCTGCGGGAAGTGCTCGGCGTCGTAGCGCACGTGGAGGCGGGTGACGAAGACGTCCTGGGCCTGCGGCGGCGGCTCGGGGCGCACCGGGCGCGGCCCGGGACCGGGACCGGGGCCGGGTCCGCCGTCGCCGCGGACCCAGAAGACCCCCAGCTCGGCGAGCTCGGCGGGGGTCAGCGGGTCGGCGGCGCACGGGTCGCACCACGCCATGTCCCAGGCGTACTCGAGGAACACCACGCGCATGTCGTGCTCGGCCACCTGGTGGTCGAACATGGCGCGGTAGAAGTCCGCGAACTCGGCCTCGACGAACAGAGGCACCTCGGTGTCGGTGGGCAGCTTGACGGTGCGGTAGTTGGTGGTCTCGACGCGGCCGGTGCGCGTCAGGGCGAAGACGAAGAGCTCCTGCGGGCCGTCCGCGTTCACCGTGCCGAGGCGGATCGGCAGCATGAACTTCGGGCTTTCGTATGCGACCTGCAGCGGGCGCAGGAAGCTGAAGCCGAGGCGCTGCTTCTCGGCCAGGTTGACCCTGGCGACGAAGAACCGCATCTTCTGCTTGATGTAGCTGCCCAGCACCTCCGAGGCGCCGGCCGGGATGCGGTAGCCGTTGGCGGTGAGCCAGGTCTCGAGGCCGCGGCTCTCCTCGGCGGAGAGGATCAGGATGTCGTACTCCCCCACCGTGTACTGCGCCTCGATCGTCACCCCCAGGCTGCGCGACTCCCGGTCCGACATCGCGGGTGCCGGCACGGCCTGGGCACCCACCCGCATCTCCTCGTAGGCGCGCCGGCAGGGGTTGCCGTCGTAGTACTCGACCAGCCGCGGCGCGGTGTAGGCGTCGAGGTGGTCGAGCACCGCGCGGTTGCCGACGTGGATCTGCTCGCGCTCGAGGAAGGTCGGCACCGGCACCACCAGCGCGAACTCCTGCGGGTCGCCCTGGTAGTCGTTGGCCATGGTGAGGACGGTGCGGTCGCCGTCGCGCACCAGCACCACCTTCGAGGCCTTGTTGAAGAGGTCGGTGTCGGCCTTGGCGACGTAGAAGCCGCAGAAGGCGGCGGCGGAGGGCGCCGCGAGCAGCAGCAGGGCGGCGGCGGCGCCGGCGATGAGGACCCGGAAGAGACGCGTCACGGCGAGCTCCTTTCGGCCAGTCGAGGTTCGAGGACGGCGCCGGCAGGGACGCCGCGGGACGGCGAGACGGTGGGTGCGAAGGCCGGGCCGAGCGACGGCCAGCGGTAGCGCAGCCCGGGCAGCAGGCGGTCGAGCACCGGCACCAGCGGCGCGGCGCAGGCGAGCGCCCAGAGCAACCCGTTGGGGCGGAAGAGGACGAAGTGGACCCAGCCGGCGCCGAGCGCCACCAGCAGGGCGAAGAGCACCCGCCCGGCGCGCGAGTCCGGCGTCGTCTTGGGGTCCGAGATCATGAAGAAGGCGAAGATCACGAAGGCGCCGTTGGCCAGGTGGTGGAGCGGGATGGCCAGGGGGTCGCCGAGCCACAGGGCGCGGCCGAAGACCAGCGCGCCGTAGAAGCCGAGGAAGGCCCAGGTGACGTCGCTGCGCGCCGCCCGCCGCACCACCACCAGGCCGAGGCAGGCGACGGCGAACGCCGCCACCGCCGCCGACCCCCACTGCCCCGGCGACACCCAGGCGCGGTCGGTGGCGAGCAGGGCGGCGACGAGCCCGAGGTTGGTGGGGTTGAAGACGTGCTTGCCGCCGACGCGGATGACGAACTTGCCGCCGATGGTGACGACGGCGGCGAAGACGGCGACGGCCAGCGAATCGGTGCGCAGCAGCAGGGTGAGCGACAGCGACGAGATCAGCGCGCTGCGCGCGTCGAAGCGCGGCAGCCCCGCCAGCCGGGTGCCGGCGAGCTGGACGAGCAGACAGACGGCGAGGATCGCCGCCGCCACCGCCGGCCGCACCTCGAGGTCGAGCCCCAGCGTTCCCCAGGCCAGCAGCGAGGCGAGCACCGCGATCTGGAAGTGGCGCGGGTCGCGCGTGGCGCGGGCGAGCAGGCCGCGCGTCGGGCCCACGGTGCGGTCCCGCCGCCGCTGCTCGTCTGTCGCCTGGCTCGCTCCGGCTTCGCTCTTGGGCATCGCGCCTCCCGCGGTGATGGACGTCCTGCTCGCTTGGACACCGCGGGAGGTGAAAGCGTAACCGACTCCTACGACGGCTCGCCGCCGCCGGTACGGCGGGCGACGATGCGGCCCGCCTGCTCGAGGGCGTCGTGGCCGGCCGCCTCCAGCACCAGGGCCAGGCAGCGCGGGCAGGCGACGAGGGCGCGGAAGGCGCCGAGGGTGGCCACCAGGTGGGTGTCGAACCACGCCAGCCGGCCGACGTCGCGCCCGCCGTCGACCAGCGGGTAGCCGTCCGGGCCGCGCTCCGGCCTGAGGTGCAGCTCGCCGCCGCGGGCGCTGCCGGGCAGGGCGGCGGCGAGCAGCAGGGCGTCCTGGCGCTCCTCGAACAACCCGGCCGGCTCGCCGCGGCCGGCGCGCTCGCGCCCGGCCTCCCGGCCGCCGCCGTGCCCGGCGCCGGCCTCGCCCTGGCGATAGACGCCCCAGCCGTAGCCGCCGGCCGCCTCCACCTCCCACGGCCCGGCCACCGCCGCCTGCGCCGCGGTGGCCGGCTGGTCGCGCTCGAGCAGGCGGTCGAGGAAGTCGGAGGTGAAGGCGTTGCCGGCCGGCGGGCCGCCCGTGCACCCGCTCCCCGCCCCGGCGTCCATCGTCGTCCCTGCGCCCCGTGCCGTGGTCTCCTGCGTGCTTGCCATCTCGACCTCCTTCGGTGCCTCACCGCGCCGTTGACGTTTACGCCTCGTTCACGCCTTCGACCCTAGCAGGGGCGCCGCAAAAGTCAACTTTTGCGGCCGAAACCGTCCCTCCGTCGTCGGAAGTGATAACCGGGCCACCCCCGGCGGGGTGCGGGCGGCCAGCTCCGACCTGGCGCGGCGGCCTCCGGGCGCCGCGCTATACTCCGCGCCGATCCCCCGACCGAGCCCAGGATGGAACGCATGAGACCTCCGCACCGCCGTGCGCAGCACCGCCGTGTGCCGCGCCGCACCCTCGCCCTCCACGCCTGCCTGGTGCTGGCGCTCGCCGCCGCGCTCGCGGTCCTGGGCCAGGCGGAGCCGGCCGCCGAGCCGCCGCCTGCCGAGGCGCCGCGCGCGGCGGCGGCCGCCGCCGCCGGCCCGTTCCCGCCGCCGGTGCACCAGACCCGCATCGAGGCGGTCTTCGACCCCGAGACGCGGCGCATCGACGGCCGCGAGCGCCTGCGCTGGCACAACACCGCCTCGGTGCCGGTGACCGAGTTGCAGTTCCACCTCTACCTCAACGCCTTTTCCTCCAACCAGAGCACCTTCATGCGCGGCTCGGGCGGCGAGATGCGCGGCGCCCGCCACGACGGCCGGGGTTGGGGGTGGATCGAGGTCGAGTCGATGAAACTGCCCGACGGCACCGACCTCGCGGCGGTCGAGGAGTTCCTGGCGCCGGAGGACGCCAATCCGCACGACCGCACCGTCGCCCGCTACCCGCTCCCCGAGCCGCTGCCGCCCGGCGGCTGGATCGAGCTCGACGTCGAGTTCACCAGCCAGCTCCCCACACCCCCCTTCGCCCGCACCGGCACCCGCGGCGGCTACCTGCTCGCCGGCCAGTGGTACCCCAAGATCGCCGTCTTCGAGGACGCCGGCGACCGCGGCCGGGCGGAACCGGGTTGGAACGCCCACCAGTTCCACCCGACCAGCGAGTTCTACGCCGACTTCGGCGACTATGACGTCGCCCTCACCCTGCCGGAGCGCTACCGCGGGAAGATCGGCGCCACCGGCCGCCTGGTCGACGAATCGGTGGCCGGCGGCCGGGTGACGGTGCGCTACCGCCAGCGCGGCGTGCACGACTTCGCGTGGACCGCCGACCCGGACTTCCTCGTCCACCGCGCCCGCTTCGATCCCGCCGAGGACGTGCCGGCGCCGTTGCGCCGCCGCTGGGCCGAGCTGCTTGGCCTCCCCGAGGAGGAGGTGGCGCTGACGCCGGTCGACGTCGAGCTCTACCTGCAGCCGGCCAACGCCGCCCAGGCCGGGCGCTACCTCGACGCCGCGAAGGCCGCCATCCGCGGCTACGGGATCCGCCTCGGCGCCTATCCCTACGACACGCTGACGCTGGTCGACCCGCCGCTCGGCGCCCTCGGCTCCGGCGGCATGGAGTACCCGACCTTCATCACCCTCGGCACCCATCCGCTGCTCCAGACGCCGCCCTTCCGCGGCGTCCTGCTGCCGGAGGTGGTGACGGTGCACGAGTTCGGGCACCAGTTCTTCCAGGGGATGATCGCCAGCAACGAGTTCGAGGAGAGCTGGATCGACGAGGGGATCAACACCTACTACGAGACCCAGGTGATGGCCGACGCCTACGGGCCGGCCTCGATCACTCTGCTCGGCGTGCCCCAGCCGCACCTCGAGTCGCTGCGCGACGGCGGCCTCGACGGCGGCGAGTTCCGCGACCCGGTGGCCACGCCCTCGTGGCGCTTCATCTCCGGCGGCAGCTACGGCCTCAACAGCTACCCCCGGCCCGGCCTGGTGCTCGAGCACCTCGAGCGCCTGCTCGGCGCCGAGACCTTCCACCGCGCCATGCGCGCCTTCTTCCAGGAGCACCGCTTCGGCCACCCGACCACGGCCGAATTCGAGCGCGCCGTCGAGCGCGCCAGCGGCCGCGACCTCGGCTGGTTCTTCTCCCAGGCGCTGCACTCGACGCGCAACCTCGACTACGCGGTGTACGGCCTCGACAACCGCCGCCTGCGCGAGCCGCGCGGCGTCTTCTGGCGCGGCGGCGAGCGCTTCCAGGTGCCGGCGGAGGAGGAGGACGAGGACGGCGAGGAGGGCGAGGAGGGCGGCGGCGACGGGGAGCGCGGCTGGCGCTCGCGGGTCACCGTCTTCCGCCACGGCGAGTTCATCCACCCGGTGACCGTCGAGCTGACCTTCGCAGACGGCACCGTGCTGCGCCGCGAGTGGGCCGGCGAGCGCCGCTGGGTGCGCTGGACCTTCACCGGACCCGAGAAGCTGGTCAGCGCCGAGGTCGACCCCGAGGGGCGCCTGGTGCTCGACCACGACCGGCTCAACAACAGCCGCCGCAGCGAGGCCGACCCGGCGCCGGCCCTCGCCTTCGCGGCCGACCTGCTGTACTGGTTCCAGGCGCTGCTGGCGGCGACGGGGCTCCTGGCATGAAGCCCCTCCTGCCCATCCGCTTCGGCCTGCGCGCGGCGCGCCGCAACCTCCGCCTGGCCGTCGTCGTCTACCTGCTGTCGCTGGTGCCGGCGCTGCTCGTCGCCGCCCTGGCGTACCTCGACATGGCACCGGAGATGGAGCGCAGCCTGTTCGCCGGCGAGGCGCTGGCGGGCAACCGCGTCGGGGTGTGGAACGACTACATGCGCGGCGACGGCAGCGACTTCGCGCTGGTGACCTCGGCGCTGCTGCTGACCGCCCTGGCGGTGGCCGTGCTGCGGGTGCTGACCGCCGCCGGGGTGGTCGAGGCGCTGCTCGCGCGCGAGCACCACCGCGAGCGGCCCTTCCTGCTCGGCGTCGGGCGCCACGGCTGGCGCTTCCTGCGCAGCGCCGTGTGGTTCGCCATCGCGGTGGTGGTGCTGGGGGGCCTGGTCAGCCTCGCCTTCACCGGCGTCAATGACTTCGCGGCCGAGCGCACCGACGGCATGCTGCAGCTCTGGGGCTGGATCGGGGTGCTGGCCGTGGCCTTCCTCGTCTTCGTGGCGCTCGATCTCGGCTACGACCTGTCGCGCGTCGCCGCCGCCGCGCACGACGACCGGCGCACCTTCGTCGGCTTCTTCCGCGCCCTCGGCCACGCGCTGCGCCACCCGCTGTTGCTGGCGCCGGTGTGGCTGCTGTTCTCGCTCGCGGCGCTCGGCCTCCACCTCGCCTACGTCACCGGCCGCGCCTTCGTGCAGCCTTCGAGCCTCGCCGCGATGGCGCTCGTCGTCGTCGCCCAGCAGGCGGTGTTCCTCGCCGCAGCCTTCCTGCGCGTCGCCCTGTGGGGCGGCGAGATCGCCTATTATCAGGCGGCCGGCGAGCCGCGCTGGTGCGGGCGGAAGCGGCGGCGGGCCGAGAGCTAGCCCGGGCTAGTCGAAGAGGCGGGCGACGGGGAGCGAGAAGCCGGGGAAGAGCGGGCTCTCGAAGGCGCCGCCGTTCTCCACCGAGGGCTCGGCGACGCGGACGTAGCGGCCGTCCTCGCCGAGGCGGTAGAGCTTGGCCGACTCCAGCAGCGGGTCGACGATCCAGTACTCGCCGACCCCGTAGCGCTCGTAAAGGTGGCGCTTGGTGACCTCGTCGGCCCGGCGGGTGGAGTCGGAGAGGACCTCGATCACCAGGTCGGGCGGGCCGCCGAGGGACTTTTCGCCGAGACGGTTCAGGCGGTCCCGGGACAGGAACACCAGATCGGGCTGGACGACGTCGAACTCGGAAAAGCGGACGTCCAGGGGCGCCACGAACAGCTCGCCGAGCCGTTGTTCGTCGATCCAGACCCCCAACGTGCGATCCAAACGGGACACGAGCCGCTGGTGGAGCGGTGCCGGCGCGGGCGTCACGTAGTGCTCTCCGTCGATGATCTCATGGCGCTTGCCGTCCTCGGGCAGGTAGAGGAGGTCCTCGTACGTCATCTTGAGGCGCGGGCGCAGGTCCGTGGTCATCGCGGGAATCCTAACAGACGCGTCACCGGCGGCAGGCAGCGGGCGTCGTCGCAGGGCTGCCAGGTGACGAGGAGGGCGGGCTCGTCGCCGGTGGGGCGCAGCTCGCCGGTGATCTCGACGCGGCCGCGGTAGACGGCGGCCTCCCCGCCGCCCGGCGCCGCCGTCCACGGCTCACCGGCCGGGAAGGCGACGCCGCGCAGCTCCGCCCCCTCGGCGCGCACCGCGGTCGGCACCAGGCCCTCCGCCGCGGCCTCGGCGGCGTTGGCGTGCCAGCCGTCGGCGAGGCGCAGGACGAGGCGGAAGGAGCGCCAGCCGCCGTCGCCGGCGTCGCCGACCTCCAGCGTGGGCTCCGCGGTGTCGGCCGCCTCGGCCTCGAGACCGGCGATGGCTCCGGAGCCGGACGGGGCGCCGGCGGTCTGCGGCCGCCGCAAGGCGTCCGTCGCCTCCCCGGCGCCCGGCGCGCGGTGCCAGCGGTGCGCCGCCACCGCCATGGCGCGGGCGCCGTCCGGGAACTGCTCGACGAGCGGCGCGGCGGCGGCGAGGGTGTCGTGCGCCTGGCGCCGCCAGCGCGCCTCGCCGGTGGCGGCGGCGAGGTCGAGGGCGTTCAGCACCGCCACCGCGTTGGCCGCCGGCACCGCGCCGTCGAAGACCTCCTTCGAGCGCAGCAGCAGGTCGGGCCGCACCGCGGCGACGAAGAAGCCGCCGCGCTCGTCGGCCAGGCGGCGCTCCTGCTCGTCGCACAGCTCGGCGGCGGCGGCCAGCCAGCGCGCCTCGCCGATCGCCGCGTGCAGGGCGAGGAGGCCGCGCACCAGCCAGACGTAGTCGGCGAGCATGGCGGGGACGGAGGCCCCGGCGCCGTCGCGCCAGGTATGGAGCAACCGCCCCTCCGGCCGCAGCGCCGTCAGCACGAAGTCGGCGGCGCGGGCGGCGCGCGCCACCAGCGCCTCCTCCCCGAGCAGGCGCCCGGCCTCCGCCAGGCCGCGGACCGCCATGCCGTTCCAGTCCGCCAGCACCTTGTCGTCGGTCAGCGGCCGCTTGCGCTCGCCCCGGGCGGCGAGGAGGCGGGCGCGCAGCGGCGCCATCTCGGCGAGCAGCTCCTCGCGCGTGGTGCGCCGTCGCGCCGCCTCGGCGTCGAGGCGCTCCGGCAGGTGGAGGACGAAATGGCGGTCCTCGAAGAACGGCACGCCGGCGAAGCCCAGCAGCGGCGCCAGGAGCTCGAAGTCCTCGCCGCCGAGGACCTGATCGAGCTCGTCGCGCGTCCACACGTAGTAGGCGCCCTCGTGGCCGTCGGTCTCGGCGTCGATGGCGCTCGCCAGGCCGCCGCCGGGCAGCGTCATCTCGCGCTCGAGGAAGGCCGCCGTCTCGCGCGCCACCCGCGCCATCTCGGGATCGCGGCCGCGTGCGTGCTCGCGGGCGTAGAGCTCGAGCAGCAGGGCGTTGTCGTAGAGCATCTTCTCGAAGTGCGGCACGCGCCAGGCGCGGGCGGTGGCGTCGCGGTGGAAGCCGACGGCGAGCAGCTCGTGTATGCCGCCGAGCGCCATCTGGTCGAGGGTGGCGTGCAGCAGGTCGGCGGCGCGGGCGTCGCCCTCCTCGGCGGCCTCGGCGAGCAGCCACAGGTTCGACGGCGTCGGGAACTTAGGCGCGCCGCCGAAGCCGGCCCACTCGGGGTCGAAGCGCCGCGCCAGGCCGTCCAGCGAGGCGGCGAAGACGGTGTCCGGCGGCGGCGCCTCGCCGGGGCGGGCGCGCTCCTCGACGTAACGGCGCATGGCGCCGGTCAGCTCCTCGGCCTGCTGCTCGACCTCGCCGCGCCGCTGCCGCCACGCCTCGCTCAGCCCGCGCAGCAGCGACGGGAAGCCGGGGCGGCCGTAGCGGTCCTCGGGTGGAAAGTAGGTGCCGGCGTAGAACGGCTCGAGCCCGGGGGTGAGGAACACCGAGTTCGGCCAGCCGCCGTGGCCGGTGAGGATCTGGGTGGCGGTCATGTAGACCTCGTCGAGGTCCGGCCGCTCCTCGCGGTCGACCTTGACGTTGACGAAGTCGCGGTTCATCAGCGCCGCGATCTCCGGGTCGGAGAACGACTCGCGCTCCATGACATGGCACCAGTAGCAGGTCGAGTAGCCCACCGAGAGGAAGATCGGCTTGCCCTCCTCGCGCGCCCGGGCGAGGGCCTCCTCGCCCCAGGGGTACCAGTCCACCGGGTTGTGCCGGTGGAGCTGGAGGTAGGGGCTGGACTCGGCGGCGAGGCGGTTGTCGCGGCTCATCACCGGGCAGTGTAGCAACGGAGGTGCCGCGCTTCTGGTAGAAGTAGCGTCGCATGCCCGCCACCCCGCCCGCTTCGAGGCGTCGCCGCGCCGCCGCCGCCGTCGCCGCGAGCGCCGCCGCACTCCTGCTGCTCGCCGCCCTGCTGCCCCTCGGCGGCGGTGCCGCGGAGCCGGGTCCCGGCGCCGACGCGGCGCCCTTCGGCCTGGTGGTGGCGCCGCTGCTGTCGCAGGCGCGGCAAGCGGTGCGCGGCGGCGAGTGGCCGCTGTGGCACGCCCGCGCCGGCGCCGGCTACCCGCTGGCCGCCTCCGGCGACGGCCAGCTCCTCCATCCCTTCACGCTGCCGCTCTACCCGCTGCCGGCCGCCGCCTGGCTGCCGGCGCTGGTGCTGCTGCGCACCGGCGCCGGGCTCGGCCTCGCCTGGCTGCTGCTGCGCCGGCACGGCGTGCCGCCGGTGCCGGCGGCGCTGGCGGCGACGGTGCACGGCGCCGGGGTGGCAGCAACGGCGGCGCAGCCCCTCGGCACCTTCGCCGCCGTCGCGCCCGGGC
>CAZLBJ010000103.1:0-4530 GCA_964557755.1 uncultured Thermoanaerobaculia bacterium | reverse complement strand
CCGCGGACGCGCGGCAGGCGCTGGTCGGCGACTGCCGGGCCTACGACGCCGAGCCGCGCGACGCGGGCCTCTTCCTGCGCGGCGAGGCGCTGCAGAGCGCCAAAAACGCCGCCACCCTACGCTGGTCGTTAGTCGACGTCTCGGTCACCGACGGCCCCTACGCCGAGACCAAGGAGCAGCTCGGCGGCCTGCTGGTGCTCGAGGCCGACGACCTCAACCACGCCATCCAGATCATGTCCAAGCACCCCGGCGTACGCATGGGCCCGTTCGAGATCCGCCCGCTGGACGAGGAGTTCATGGCGGCGGCGGGGGTGGGATAGACAGTTCCGCGGCGCGGGCGGCAGTTGCCTGGATGACTATGCAACGGATCGCCGTTGGAGGACACTCCCCTGGTGAAGCCGTGCCCTGCCGGTCGCCGTCCGGCCCGGCCGGGCAGTCTTGGACCCTTTGCCCTGAGGGAGGATCGATGTCCAGCGCCACCATCCGGAAGTACCCCGTTCGCCTCGCCCTGGCGGTCGTGCTCGCCGCCGGCACCCTGGCGTGCCGGCCGGGCGGAGCGCCCGCGGTCGAGAGCCCGCCGCCCGCGCCGCCCGGCGGCACCGCGGCCGCCTGCACCGCGCCGGCGGCCTGGTTCCCGCACGACCAGACGCCGCAGCCCGACGACGACGCAGACTTCACGTCGAACTGCATGTTCCACCAGTGGTCGTGGCAGAGCTTCCTCTGGCTCACCCAGACGATGCCGGACGGCCAGCTCCGCTTCGAGACCTTCGCGCGGCCCTCCGAGATGCTGCCCGACGACGGCACGCCGCCGGCCTACGACGGGCGGTCGCTCGCCACGCGCCTGGTCTTCAAGCCGCGGAAGACCAAGCAGGAGGAGCCGACGATGCTCGACGAGGTCAACCAGGCCGGCTCGCTCGGCCTGCTGGTCGACCAGGACGAGCGCTCGGTCTACTACTCGATGTACGTCAACGACGTGTTCTACGACTTCGTCCGCGACAACCGGCTCTACGACCCGGAGACGCTCGCCGCCACCTCGCCGACCCTCGACTTCCCGGTCGGCGCCATGGAGCTCAAGGCGGCGTGGAAGATCGTCGAGGACGGCGACGGCGATGCCGGCTGGTACACGCGCACGGCGACCCTCGCCGAGCTGGCCGAGGAGAACGGCGTGGTGGTCGTCTCGCCGACGGAGACGCAGGAAGTGACAGTGGCGCTGGTCGGGCTACACGTCGCCGGCGTCGTCAAGGACCACCCGGAGTTCATCTGGGCCACCTTCGAGCACGACGAGAACGCCCCCACCCTCAGCGACGCCCAACTCGCCGCCTTCCTCGACCCGAACGACTCGAAGATCATGGGCCAGCCGGTGAGCCCGCAGGGCTTCACCTTCTACGCCGCCAACACGACCTTCGCCGACAGCAACCAGAACAACGCCGGCCAGCTCGACCTCGACGCGGCCAGCCAGACCCTCACGCCGGTCACGAACGCCTTCATCCAGTACGCCCAGGGCGGCGGCAAGGCCGACAACCGCGGCAACGTGCAGTCGCTCAACGCCAGCGTCCTCGCCCAGCTCGACGACCCGGTGTTCTCCCACTACTACCTCGGCGGCGCCATCTGGCTGGCCGCCAACGACGGCCTGGTGCCGGACTCGACGCTGCAGGACCTGATCACCGGCTCGACGGACCTCTCCAACGTCACCATGGAGACCTTCACCCAGAAGGTGCTCGAGCAGCGCAACTGCTTCGGCTGCCACAACACCATGCAGCGCTTCCCGCCGACCACCGGCACCGGGGTCGCGCCGCTGCCGGGGCTGAACGTGAGCGTCAGCCACATCCTGGTCAACCACTACTTCCAGGCCTCGCAGCGCGAGCTGGCGGCCGGCGAAGCGCAGGAGGGCGAGTGATGGACACACAGGACGTCTTCCGCATCCACCCGGCGATCGGCATCGCCCGGGTCGGCAACAGCGACGAGTTCTACCTGGCGCCGGAGACGGCGGCGGGCCTGCCGCAGCCCGGCGACGGCGCCCAGACCGGCGGCCTGCCGATCAAGGCGGGCACCGAGTCGACGACCATCACCGACCAGGACGTCCGCGACGCCCAGGGCCGCTTCAAGAAGCAGGCGGCCCGCTTCCGCATCTACCACTACCCCGACGGGGCGCCGGCCTACCCCAGCGGCGGCGGCACCGAGGTCGTCCTCGGCAGCGTGGTGGGCGGCCGCACGGTCACCGACGTCATCTGGACCGTGCACCTGGCCAACAAGAAGGCCAACTGCTACGAGCTGCCGGAGCCGGCGCGGAAGGGCGACCAGATCATCGACTTCTACGCCGACTGCAAGACCCCGCCGCTGCGCAACGTGCCGCCGTCGCAGGGCACCGCCAACGCGCCGCCGGACGAGGCCAAGGGAGCGCAGTGCTCGGCGGTGATCAAGGGCCTGGGTACCGACATCAACGGCGCCGAGCGCCGCACGGTGCTGCAGATCGACCCCGGCCCGCGGGCCATCCAGGCATCCTCCGGGCCGGGCACCTCGGTGTCCTTCGACCCGGGCACGGTGGCCTCGTACTGGCGGTCGGGCGACGGCGTCGCCGAGAACCCGGACTACCCGCAGTCGTTCCCCTCGATGCACTTCGACGAGCTCTACTGCCCGGACGAGGGGATCGTCTCGCTCGGCGCCCTGCAGACGGAGGCCAGCGGCCGCCTGCTGGTGGTGCCGGCCAACGGCACGGCGTGCGCCTTCACCCCCGACTGCGCGCTCGACGACGACGTCAACAACGACGGCTGGTTCGACGACACCGGCGACGGGCCGGTGTGGGCGACGCTGGTGTTCGACGACGGCAGCACCCAGGAGGTGCAGGGCGCCTGGGTGGTGACCACCGATCCGGGCTACGCGCCGCAGACGCTCAACGTGGTGTCGCTGTGGGACGACGTCTACCAGACCTTCGTCGAGCAGCTCGACCTGGTGCCGGGCCTGTTCAGCGGCGGCCAGTACCAGACGAGCTATGAGCCGTCGTTCCCCGACGACGTCTTCCCGGTCTTCCGCGGCGCCTGGATGCAGCAGTGGAACACCGCCCTCCCCCAGGCGGCCCTGGCCGGCCACGAGTCGGTCAACAACATCACCGCGGACGACGACCCGGCGCGCTACCTGAACGTGCAGTCGATCATCCGCAACCCGAACGAGTGGGAGGACCAGTCGGAGATCGGCTCGCCGCGCATGCCCCTGTCGCTCGGCGACAGCGGCATGAGCTTCCTGATGGTGTCGAAGACCCAGTACTTCTTCCTCGACCAGTGGTTCAACGGCCGCTACTCGAAAGAGGCGGGGCCGCCGCTCGGCCCGGGCGAGGCGCTCGACCGCGTGACGCTGGTCAACTGCCTCGGGGGGCGCTTCAGCCCCGGCATCGACATGACCTTCATCGTCCGCCAGCCCGGCCTGTGGATGGCGGACTGGCAGCGCGAGGGGCCGTTCCGCATCGCCGCCCAGCCGCTCGACTACAGCCGGGCGACGAAGGTCCAGCCCTTCCTCACCGCCGGCTGGTTCCCGCTGCGCGGCGGCGCCTGCCCGCCGTTCTCGGAGGGCGTCGAGCCGGGGGACACCTCGAAGTTCATGGCGCTGCCGTGGCACACGGACTACAACTCGTGCGCCACCCACCTGCCGTCGCCGAACCCGGTGGCGACGCAGGGGGGCAAGCCGGTGGCCAACCTGACGCTCTACTGGTCGTGGCCGGCGCAGCGTCCGGTGTCGGTGTACGTCGCCTCCGACGTGGTCGACGGCAAGCTCGGCGCGCAGCGCTTCTCGGTACGCGGCGAGGGCACGGCGACCACCAACCCGGCGCAGGTCGGGCGGTACCAGGACCGCATCGGCATCGTCGAGAACTGGCACCGCATCGGCGTGGTGATCCAGGCGACGGCGATCGAGGGCGCCGGGCTGCCGGACGACCTCTACCTGGAGGTCGCCAGCCAGCTCGACGACAGCGGCAACACGGTGGTGCCGTGGCCGAACACGGTGCGCGACAAGACGACGCCGAGCGACGGCGGCTAGGAGCGCCCGCCATGGAGGAGCACCACCACGTCGCCGTCGTCGGCGGCGGCCCGGCCGGCTGTGCGACGGCGATCGAGCTCGCCCGCCTCGGCGTCGGCGGCGTGGTGGTGGTCGAGGCGGGGCGCTACGACGCCGTGAAGATCGGCGAGAGCGTGCCGCCCGACACCCGCCCGCTGCTGGCGCGCCTCGGCGTGCTGGAGGCCTTCCTCGCCGACGGCCACGACGCCTGCTACGGGAGCTGCTCGTCCTGGGGCTCGGACGAGGCGGGCTACAACGACTTCCTGTTCAACCCCCACGGCCACGGCTGGCACCTCGACCGCCACCGCTTCGACGCGCGGCTCGCCGCGCTGGCCGCCGAGCGCGGCGCCAAGGTGCTGACCGGCACCCGCTTCGAGGGTGTCGAGCCCGCCGGCGACCGCCTGCGGCTCGAGCTGCGGGACGCGGCGGGCGGGCGCCGGCGGCTCACCGCCGACCTGGTGGTCGACGCCAGCGGCTTGCGGGCGC
>CAZLBJ010000102.1:0-3531 GCA_964557755.1 uncultured Thermoanaerobaculia bacterium | reverse complement strand
ACCTGGGGCGAGGGCGACACCGCTACGGCGCCCATCGCCGCCACCGGCTGGTCGTCGAACACCGGCGCCCAGGTGACGCCGCCGTCGCCGGAGCGCCAGACGCCGCCGGTGGCGGCGCCCACCCACACCCGCCCCGCCCCCGGCGGAGCGGTGATGGCGGCGACGCGGCCGCTCATCGTCGCCGGACCGATCGAGCGCGCGGCGAGGCCGGCGAGGAGCTGCGGGTCGAACGCCGGCGCGGCGGCGGCCGGCGAGGCGGCGAGCAGCAGCGCCGCGGCGAGGGCCGGCAGGCGGCGGACGACGAGGTGGACGACGAGGCGGACGGCGGGGCGGAGGGACGTCGAGCGGGCGGTCGTCGTGCGGGCGAGGTTCACGGTCGGGCTCTCCTCGGGAAGGGTGGACACGGTCTGTCCGGCAATCCGGCGTAGGTACGGCTCCGGCGGTCCGAGGTTTTCCTCACGAGACGTCCGGCACCCCGCGGGCGCAGCGCGCGCACAGGCCGTAGAGGATGATCTCGTGCGACTCGGACCGGAAGCCGTCCGGCGCCAGCGCCCGCAGGTCGCCGGGGCAGTCGTCGACCTCGAACACGCGGTCGCAGCCGCGGCAGTGGAAGTGGTGATGGTGGTGCTTGCCGGCGACCTCGTAGCGCACCGGGCCGCCGCCGGGCAGCTCCACCTCGCGCAGCCAGCCGCTTCCGGCGAGGGTGCGCAGGTTGCGGTAGACGGTGGCGATGCCGAGGCGCGGCACCGCCCCCTGCGCGGCGCGGTGCACCTCCTCCGGCGTCAGCGGCCGCCCGGCGCGCCGCAGGGCGCCGCGGATCGCCTCGCGCTGCTGGGTCCGTCGCTGCATGCCGGCCGAGGATAGCTTACGAACGTGGGCCAAAAAAGGAATCGCCGGGGCCGTTGCCGGCCCCGGCGATCGTCAGCCTGCCTCCCGAAGGGCGACAGGCGGGGGGTTCTTCTGTCGGTGGGTCTCTTGGCGGGCCCCTCGCGGGGTTTCAGGTGGGACGTTGAGAGGTGGGTCGGCTCGCCGTTCGGCGGGCCTTCGTTGTTGGCGAGTTCGCGCGCTCCTCGCGGGGCCGCGACGCTTGGGAAGGGAACCTCCCTCTCTGATCTGGGCGCAGCCTAGCAGGTTGTGACGGATTTCACAAGCCCCCCGGGGCGGGAGTTTCCGGGGTCCGCGCCGCGGGCGGCCGGCGGCCGGCAACCATCCGCGCTAGCATGCGTAGGAACCGGTTGCGCGCCGCCGGCCGCGGTGCGTCCCCCCATGCCGATGAAGACCTGCTCGGAGGTACCGATCATGACCCTGCCCTCCATCCGGCGCCGCCTCGCCCGGCTCGCCGCCGCCCTGGCCACCGCCGTCCTGTTCGCCGTGCCGGCGCCCGGCGCCGACACCGTCCCCGCCGCCGGCGACACCACCGCCGCCGTCTACCGCACCCCGGCCGACGTGCTCACCGCGCTGGTCGACGCGCCGCCGACGCCCACCGCCGAGGAGGGGCCGCGCGGCGCCTGGATGGTGCTCGAGGAGCGCCCGTCGCTGCCGCCGATCGACGAGCTGGCGGCGCGCGAGCTGCGCCTCGCCGGCCTGCGCATCGACCCGGCGCTCTCCGGCCCCAGCCGCACCTATCCGCTGTCGGGGCTGACCCTGGTGCGCACCGCCGACGGCGAGCGGCGGCCGGTGACCGGCCTGCCCGCCGAGCCGCGCCTGGCCCACGTCGCCTGGTCGCCGGACGGCTCGCACCTCGCCTTCACGCACAACGCGGCGCAGCGCATCGAGCTGTGGGTGGTGGAGGTGGCCAGCGGCGCGGCGCGCCGCGTCGCCGACGTCGCCCTGAACCTCGCCGCCTACACGCGGCCGCGCTGGCTCGCCGACGGCTCGGCGCTGGTCGCACCCCTGGTGCCCGCCGGCCGCGGTCCCGAGCCGCAGGCGGCGACGGTGCCTGGCGGTCCGGTGATCCGCGAGAACCTCGGCCGCGCGCAGCCGGCGCGCACCTACCAGGACCTCTTGACCAACGGCTACGACGAGACCCTCTTCGCGCACTACGTCGAGGCGCAGCTCGCCCGCGTCGGCCTCGACGGCACGGTGAGAGAGCTCGGCGAGCCGAGTCTGCTCTGGGACTTCGATCCTTCGCCGGACGGCCGCTTCGTGCTCGTCGAGGGCCTGCACCGGCCGTTCTCCTACCTGGTGCCGGCGGAGCGCTTCCCGCGCAGCGTCGAGGTGTGGGACGCGGCGACCGGGACGCGGGTGCGCCAGCTCGCCGACCTGCCGCTGCAGGAGGACGTGTCGATCGCCTTCAGCAGCGTGCCCGACGGGCCGCGCGACCACCAGTGGCGCGACGACCAACCGGCCACCGTCGCCTGGTACGAGGCGCTCGACGGCGGCGACGCCAACCGCGAGGCCGAGGAGCGCGACCGCCTGTTCGAGCTGGCCGCGCCGTTCACCGGCGGGCCGCGGGCGCTGGCCACCTTCGCGCTGCGCGCCGGCGGCGTGCAGTGGGGGCGCGAGGACCTGGCGCTGGCCTACGAGTGGTGGTGGAGCGACCGCAGCCTGCGCGTCTGGCGCCTGCGGCCGGGGCAGCCGGACGCGGCGCCCCAGCTTCTCCTCGAGCGCAGCTTCGAGGACCGCTACGGCGACCCCGGCGACCCGGTGACCGAGCGCAACGCCGCCGGCCGCGACGTGCTGCTCGCCGAGGGCGAGACGATCTACCTGATCGGCGACGGCGCCTCGCCGGAGGGCGACCGCCCGTTCCTCGACCGCTGGGACCTGGCGACGGGGGAGAAGGAGCGGCTGTTCCACTCCGCGGCGCCGTACTACGAGCGGCCGCTGGCGATCCTCGACGCGCCGCCGGAGGGCGAGGGGGCGCTGCGCGTCCTCACCCGCCGCGAGTCGATCGACGAGGTGCCGGACTACTTCGTGCGCCGCCTCGGCACCGCCGCCGAGCCGCGGCGGCTGACCTCGTTCCCGCACCCGTCGCCGCAGCTCAAGGGCCTTTCGAAGGAGCTGATCCGCTACCAGCGCGCCGACGGCGTCGACCTCACCGCCACCCTCTACTTGCCGCCGGGCTACGACCAGGAGGCCGACGGCCCGCTGCCCGCCGTGGTGTGGGCCTACCCGCAGGAGTTCAAGAGCGCCGACGCCGCCGGCCAGGTGACCGACTCGCCGTACCGCTTCGCCCGCGTCGGCTGGTGGTCGCCGCTGCTGTGGCTGACCCGCGGCTACGCGGTGCTCGACGACCCGTCGCTGCCGATCATCGGCGAGGGCGACGTCGAGCCCAATGACACCTACGTCGAGCAGCTCGTCTCCAGCGCCCGGGCGGCGGTCGACGAGATCACCCGCCGCGGCGTCGCCGATCCGGCGCGGCTGGGCATCGGCGGCCACTCCTACGGCGCTTTCATGACCGCCAACCTGCTCGCCCACTCGGACCTCTTCGCCGCCGGCATCGCGCGCAGCGGCGCCTACAACCGGACGTTGACGCCGTTCGGCTTCCAGGCCGAGGAGCGCACCCTGTGGGAGGCGCCGGAGGTCTACTTC
>CAZLBJ010000101.1:0-10424 GCA_964557755.1 uncultured Thermoanaerobaculia bacterium | reverse complement strand
CGCCCTGGGAGACCATGATGCCGAAGCCGGAGAGGGCGCCGACGACGAAGCTGCCGCGCGGCCCCAGCGGCCCGACGAGCGGCCGGTTCTCCGCCGTGCGCGTGTAATAGCCGCCGTCGACGTAGGGCCGGCGCGCGCGGTCGAGGTAGGGGGCCAGCCCCGGCAGCATGGTGGACAGCCCGCGCAGTGCCACCTGGGCGTAGAGCTCGTCGAAGTCGGGCGGGAAGGCCGGCCGCTCGAGGGGCGGCGTGCGGTAGGCCCACAGCATCAGCACGGCGCGGCTGCCGGCGCCGCCCTCGGGCCGCAGATGGGCGCCGCCGGGGAGCTCCTCGAGCAGCCAGGCGAGCGCCGGGTCGGCGGCGAGGTCGCGGCGCTCCTCCTCGCTCCACGCCAGGCGCTGGGAATCGTTCCAGATCATGAGCGGCAGGTCGCGGGGGACGACGCCCAGGTGGTCGTCGAAGGTGACCTTGGCGTGGAGCTCGTGGTGGACCGGCAGCTCCACTCCCAGCAGGCGGGCGACGTCGGCGACGGCGGGGCCGGCGGCGTCGGCGAAGCGCCTGGTGGCGATGGAGGCGGCCGGGCCGGCGAGCTCGACGCCTGCGACGCGATCTCCCTCGATCCGCACCCCCGTCACCCGGGCGCGCACCAGCCGCACGCCCGCCTCCCGCGCCCGCTCGAGGAGCGCCATGCCGAGCTGCTGCGCACTCAGCCAGCCGGCGCGGCCGACCAGCAGAGCCGCCGTCACCTCGGCCCCGACGTCCGGAAAGCGCCGGCGAACCACGTCGCCGTCGAGCAGCAGGTCGGCGCGGCGCGGGCCGGCGGAAGGGCTGGACGGGGAGGGCGGCGGAGGCGGGAGCGGGCCGGAGTCGCCGCTCCCGTGGACGCGCAGGTCGCCGCCGCCCAGCGCCGCCACCTCCCGGGCCTCCGCCTGGAGAGCGCGGGCGCCCTCGGCGGTGGCGGTGAAGTAGGCATAGCCGGCGGGGTGGAGGCGGAAGGCGTTCCCGGTCTCGCCGGCGAGCTCCTCCAGGCGGTCGATGCTGCGGTTCATCAGCCGCACCATGGCGTCGCCCGGCCCCGGCCACCAGTTGCGGTAGCACTCGGTCGACTTGTCGCTGGTGACGCTCAGAGGTGGCTCGGGATCGACCAGCACCACGTCCCGCACCCCCCGCCGGCAGGCCAGCTCGTGAGCCAGGGAGACGCCGGCGATTCCCGCCCCGCAGATCACCACCTCGGCCGTCGACATGCTCGCCATGCCCGGCAGCTTACCGCCGGTGGCACCTCCAGCCACTCGACCATCCACCGGTAGTGAGGCGGCGCGGACCAGCAGTGTAGAATTCCTCCAATCCACGGATCGGTCGAGGAAGGGAGTCGGCGGAGCGTGCCGCGTGGGCCCGCTCCGTCCGCCGCCCGTGAGCCGGAGGACCGTCCGAAGAAGGGAGGAGCCATGGCCTGTACGGGGGAGAGGACCGTAAGGGTGAACAACAGCTTCGTCGGCTTCGGGACCACCAAGGACGAAGCGCTCGCGGATCTGCTGGACCGGATCGCCGAGGCCGCCGAAGGGGAGGGCCTCAACTGTCGCCGCGAGACGTGCGAAGCGGGCACGTGCCAGCCTTCGGTCGATCTCGAGGACCTCGAGAACGGGAGAACCGTCCGCTACGGCCGGGCCGGCGGCTCCTGGAAGGCGTTCGTGTTCGGCCGCAACCAGGGGGGCCTGAGCGCCAACGTTCCGGCCTACTGCTCCTGTGCGCCGGCGCAGGAGGACGGGGAGGGCGTCGTGTTCCAGGACATCTCCGACCTGGCGACCTTGGCGAGCTTCCGCGCCGACGCCGGGCTGGGTCTTGAGAGCCTCCGCGCACGGCGGGCCGCCCTGGCGAGCGCCCAGTTCGCCGCCGGTCAGCGCTGCGGGCCGGGCATGGTCACCGGAATCGCCCGTAACGTCAAGGCCACCAAGCCGAAAAAAGAGGACGCCGAGGCGGAGGCGAAGAACGCGGCGCGCGCGTCCGCCGCGGCCGATGCCCAGACGAAGTGCGCCAAGGCCACGTGCAGCGGCCGGGGCCAGGCCTGCACCTTCGACCAGACCTTCGAGGCGATCGCCTCGATGTCGACGGCGTCCCGGGATCCCAACGGGAACATCGTCTGGACCTGTACGGTGTCCCTCTGCCAGGTCTTCGGCGTCTGTGTGTGCAAGAAGCCGGCTCCGAAGCCGAAGAGTCCGAAGAAACCTGCGGCCGGTGGCAAGGCCCGCCGCTCCAAGAAGGGGTAGGAGTCCCGCCCTTCGACCTGTGTCCCGGAGCCGGCGAGCCGCTCCGCTCGCCGGCCCGTCCCACTCCGACAGGCCCCAGTGCTTGGCGGCTCAGGCCGTGTTCAGCGTCACGGCGGCGCGGATGAGCGCCTTGAACGCCTCTTCGTCGATCTCGTCGCCTTCGCGGAAATCGATGGCACGCCGGGTGTTGCCTTCGAGGCTGGAGTTGAACAGGCCCGCGGGGTCCTGCAGCGAGGCGCCCTTGGCGAAGGTCGTCTTGACGGCATTCTTGTAGGTCTCGCCGGTGCAGAGGATGCCGCCGTGGGACCACACCGGCCCTCCCCACTTCCACTCCTCGACCACGTCGGGGTCGGCCTCCTGGATGAGAGCTCGAATCCGTGCGAGCGTCTCGCCACGCCAGCCGCCGAGCTCCTCGATCCTCGCATCGATCAACTGAGAGGGGGAGCCGCCGCTCGTCGTCTTCTTCATGGGACCCAGCCTGGCAGGGCGTCGCCCTCGGCCTTCGGGATCTGGGGGTTGCCGCCTGCCAGGAGCGTCGGCTTCTTTTCGGCCATCTCGTCGGCCATTGTATCCCGGGGCCTGCAGGCGGGCAGAAGAGCGCGATCCGGCGGGCGTCGCCGTTCGTCCTCCTCCTCCGCGCTTCGAGCTTCGCATCCGGCCGCCGGTCGCACCGGGGCTGGAAAGGTACGGGTCGAGGCACCACACTCGTCCCGATGATCCTCGTCGGCCTCCTCTTCGTCCTCGCCGCCCGCGTCACCCTCGATGCCGGCCCGGCGCCGTTGCGGACGATGCTGCTGGTGCACGTCCTGGCGGGCGCCGTCGCGCTCGCCACCGGCTACCTAGCGCTCTACGCCGCCAAGGGCTCGGCGCTGCATCGCAAGAGCGGGATCTGGTTCGTCCGTGCGATCGTGACGATGGGCCTGTTCGCGGTGGTGATCAACGTCTTCGAGGGCGAGGACTGGGGCGGCGGCCTGCTCGTCGCCTACTTCGTCCTCAGCGCGCTCGAAACGGTCCGCCCGGCGGCGGAGCGGCGGCGGTGGCTGGAGGTCGGGGGCATGCTGGTGGCGGCTTTCCTCGGCGTCGCTTCGTTGGTCCAGGGCCTCGGCGCGGTCCTCCGAGGCGAGCTCGTTCGCGAGGGCGTGCCGGTGCCGCTGCTCCTGTTCATGGGAACGGTCGTCGTCCTGGCGGCGGCCTCCGACGTGCGCGTGATCCGCGGTGGGGGGCTGCACGGCAGGCCGCGCCTGGTACGGCACCTGTGGCGGATGTGCTTCGCGCTCTTCATCGCCGCAGGGTCGTTCTTCATCGGCCAGGCCCACACTTTCCCGGAGGCGTTGCGCCAGCCCGCGCTGCTCGCCGTGCCCGTCCTGGTGCCCCTGCTCGCCATGCCGTACTGGGTCTGGCGCCTGCGCCGCCGAAAGCACGCGCGGGTGCTGGTGAGCGCTGGGTAGAGCGGTCTTCTCGACGCGCCCTCTCCGCCGGCCATGTAGGCGAACCAACCAGGAGGACATCGAATGAAACAAAGCACCATGTTGACCGTGGCGTCGCTGCTCTCGATCCTCTTCTTCACGTTTCACTTGGCGGACGACATCGTCCGCGGGTTCGAGAAGGGAGGGGTCTCGAACCTCACTGCGGTCCCCATCTTCGTCGTCTGGCTGTACGGAACGCTGGTGCTCGCCGAACGGCGGTCGGGGTACGTCGTCGTCCTCCTCGGGTCGCTCCTCGGGTTGGCCGCCCCCGTCCTCCACATGACGGGCAAGGGTGTCGGCGCCGGCAGCAGGATCGCCGGGTCCAGCGGAGCCTTCTTCTTCATCTGGACGCTGATCGCGCTCGGCGTGACTGCGCTCTTCTCCGTCATCCTCTCGGCGCGCGGACTGTGGAGCCCGCGGCGCATCAGCGCGCCCAGGACTGAAATCTAGAGACCGACCGCCACCTGCAGCGTCACCAGGTCGCGGTCGGGGGGCGCCGGCGCGTCCTCGGCGCCGCGGTCCTGCTCGACCCGCGTCCAGTCGAGCGTCACCTTGCTCTGGTGGCCGTCGAGCAGATAACTGACGCCGGCGCTGCGGAACGCCGTGGCGGCCTTGCCCTCGGGGTCGAGCACCTCGTGGCGGCCGTAAACCTGGAGGCGTCCCGGCAGGCGCAGGGGCGGCAGCAGGTAGCCCGCCTGGAGGTAGGCCGCGCGGTGGTCGTCGCCCGGCGCCAGCCGGGTCAGGGGCACGGCGAGCGGCGTGTTTTCGGTCTCGACGACGGCGGCCTCGGCGGTCCAGGCGCCGCGGCCTACCGGCAGGTCGAGGAAGGCGTCGAGGGTCCACGCCGAGTAGTCCCGTCCCGCCACGCTGGCGAGCGTCAGGTCCTCCTGCCGGTCGAAACCGGCCCCGATCGCCAGCACCCGCTTGGTGCCGAGATAGGTGCCGCTGTTGAACCACGCCGTCTCCGGCTCGAGCAGGTTGACGGCGAGCCGGCCGGCGACGCGGAGCGCGTCGGAGGGGTTGGCGGCGCCGTCGTCGACACCTTCGGAGACGCCGAGGCGATACTGCAACCGGTCGCCGGCGACGTTGCCCCAGAGGACGACCCCGTCGTCGCGGCCGACCTTGCCCGGGTAGAAGGTGGCGCCGCGCACGCCGCCCTGGGTCCACGGGATGTCGAGCCCCAGCAGGGCGAAGGTGGACTCGGTGCCGAAGGCGCGCGTGAAAGGCACGTACATGCGGCCCGCCTGAACCTTGAGCTGCGGCGCGGCGTCGTAGACGATCCAGGCGTCCCGCACCGCCACGCCGCTCCCCAGGCCGAGCGAGGGGACGTCGAGGCCCTGCTGCCCCAGCCGGTCGGCGGCGAGGTGGGCGAACAGGCCGACCTTGGGCGTCACCCGGCCGGCGAGCGACAGGTAGACGCGGCGGAGCTGGAAGTCGTGGAGCGTCCCGTCGCCGTCGGACGCGCCGTCCGCGACCCCCTGGTACCAGCCCTGGACGCGGAGGTGGACCTCCAGCTTCGGCGGCGCCTGCTGCGCCTCCTCGGCGGAGAGGGGCGAGGCGATGCCGAGGGCGAGGAGGCAGGCGAGCGCAAGGGAGATTTGCACGCGCACGGGCACGGCCCGCAGGCTAGCAGAAAGGCGCCGTCCGCCGAGCCCGCATGAAGAACGCATCCGGGTCATGAAGGGCGCATCCGGGTCATGAAGCACCATCGTCTGGCATTGACGCATTCCGCGGAATCGCGCAAAATGCGTAACATGAAGAAGATCGGGGCCACCCAGCTGGCCCGCGGGCTCGGAGACGTCCTCGGTCGAATTCGATACCGCGGCGAGTCGTTTCTCGTCGAGCGTAACGGGGTCCTCGTCGCCAGGATCGGGCCGGTGAACCCGTCCGGGCTTCCACGGCTGCGCGAGGTCTTCGACGCCTGGTCGTCGATCGATGCCGATCCGGAGTTCGCCGACGACCTGGCGAGCGTCGGCGCCGCCGATGCTCCGGCTCACGACCCGTGGGCCTAGTCCTCGACACCAGCGCGCTCGTCGCGCTCGAGCACGACGATCTATCGGCGGTTCACGGTCGGACTCGCGATGCTGCTGGCAGTCGGTGGCGGCGCGGCCGCTGACGCGGCAGAATCTGGAGGACCGATGACGACTCCCGCATCGAAGCCGCTCGAGAGCGGCCGTGCCCGGGTCCGCGGCATCGAGATGTACTACGAGGTGCACGGCCGGCGCGACGGCGTGCCGCTCGTCCTGCTGCACGGCGGCGGGTCGACGATCGACGTGACGTTCGGCCGGGTTCTGCCGGTGTTCGCCGCGGGCCGGCGGGTGATCGCCGTCGAGGAGCAGGGGCACGGCCGCACCAGCGACCGCGAGGGGCCGGTGACCTTCGAGGGCTCCGCCGACGACGTCGCCGCTCTCCTCCGGCACCTCGGGGTCGAGCGGGCGGACCTCTTCGGGTTCAGCAACGGCGCGAGCGTCGCCCTGCAGGTCGCCATCCGCCACCCCGATCTGGTGCGCAAGCTGGTCTTCGCCTCCGCGATGACCCGGCGCAACGGCGCCCAGCCGCAGCTCTGGGAGTTTATGGAGCAGGCGGACTTCTCGAACATGCCGCAGCCGCTCAAGGACGCCTTCCTGCGGGTCAACCCAGACCCGCGGAAGCTTCGGGCGATGCACGACAAGGACGCGGCGCGCATGCGCGGCTTCCGCGACGTGCCGGACGAGGCGGTGCGAACGGTCCGCGCGCCCACGCTGATCGTGCTGGGCGACCGGGACGTCGTGAGGCCCGAGCACGCCCTCGAGCTGACCCGCCTGATCGAGGGCGCGCGCCTGCTGATCCTGCCCGGCGGCCACGGCGACTACCTCGGTGAGGCGGTCGCCGCGCAGGAGGGCACCGGCTACCCGGAGCTGACGGCGCGGCTCGTCGAGGAGTTCCTCGACGCCCCGTGAGGGCCCTGGCCGCCGCGTGCATCGGTCTTGCACCAGCACCCGGGCATGACCGACAGCCACCGCGCCGCACGAGAGATCTCACCCCGCGTCCGCCTCCTGGTGGAGCTGATGGACAAGCGCTACCACGTGCCCGGCACCAACTTCCGGTTCGGCCTCGACGCCCTGATCGGGCTCATCCCCGGCATCGGCGACTTCCTCGGCATGGCCATCGGCTCCGTGCTGCTGTGGGAGGCCTACCGCCAGGGCGCTTCGCTGGCCCTGATGGGCCGCATGGTCCTCAACCTGTGGATCGACGGCGTGCTCGGCTCGGTGCCGGTGCTGGGCGACGCTTTCGACTTCTTCTTCAAGGCCCACCGCCGCAACCTCGCCCTGCTCGAGCGCCACGTCGGCGCGGCGGCGTGAGGCCGGCGGTGCGCTAAGCTCGAACCGACCCGAACCCGGAGGAACCCATGGCCGAAGACACACCCGACGACGAGCTCCGCGAGAACAGCACCGTGCACGACGCCGCCGACGACATTCCCGTCAGCAGTCGCAGCACCACCAACGTGGTGACCTCGGTGACCAGCGCCACCGGCGCCGCCACCGGCAGCACCACCACCACCGACCGCCAGCGGAAGAGCGGCGGCGCCGGCGGCGGAGGAGGTGGCGGCAACGGCCGAGCCACCGCCGAGCCCGGCACGCCGCTCTACGTCGCCCGCGAACGCTTCACCCGCGTCGCCGACGACCTCAAGGGCCGCTACGAGCGCGCCACCGGCGGGCTGCAGCGCAAGGCGCGCGACGCCCGCGTCGAGCTGCGCCGCGGCGCCGAGCGCGCCCGCGACCACTACGACGAGGCCGGCGAGCGCCTGCGCGTGGGCTACGACCGCGCCCACGAGCGCGCCGGGGAGGTGGGCTCCGACCTCGAGTCCTTCGTCCAGCAGCACCCCGGCCGCGCCGTGCTGACCGCCGCCGGCGTAGGCTTCCTGCTCGGGCTCCTGTTCCGCCGCCGTAGCTGACCCCGGAGAGACCGCGATGACCGTTTCCGAATTCGACCCCGACCGCACCGACCGTCCCACCGATGGCCCGACCGGACCGCCCCACGCCGACGAGGTGGTGGACGAGCTGCTCGGCGACACTATGGACTGGCAGCGCCTGGTGCGCACCTACCCGGCCTCGGCGCTGGTGCTCGCCGCCGGCGGCGGCCTGTGGCTGGGGCTGCGCCACGGACCGGCGGTGATCGCCGCCGTCACCGGCTTTTTGGCCCGCGAGGCCACGCGCCGCGTCAACGACTTCCTGGGAGAGCAGGCCCTTTGAGCGAGGCGCACCGCTCCCACGGTCGCCGGCGCACGCTGCTCCACATCTCGGACGTCCACTTCGGGCCGCCGCACCTGCCGCAGGTGACGCGGGGGGTGCTCGAGCTGATCGAGCGCCGCTCGCCCGACGTGGTGGTGCTCTCCGGCGACCTCACCCAGCGCGCCAGGCCGGAGCAGTTCCGCGAAGCGCGGCGCTTCGTCGACGCCATCCCGGTGCCGACGGTGGTGGTGCCCGGCAACCACGACGTCCCCCTCTACCGCGTCTGGGAGCGCGCCTTCGACCCCTTCGGCGCCTACCGCAAGCACTTCTCGGACGAGCTCGAGCCCGTCTACCGCGACGAGGACGTCATCATCGTCGGCATCAACACCGCCTTCAACTGGACGGTCAAGGAGGGGCGCATCAAGCTCGACCGCCTGCTGCAGGTGGGCGAGATGCTCGACGAGGTGCCGGACGGCGTGTTCAAGGTGGTTGTCGCCCACCACCACATGATCCCGCCGCCCAACTTCGGCACCCAGACGGTGCTCGGCAACGCCTACGACGCGATGGAGCTGTTCTCGGCCGTCGGCGTCGACCTGATCCTCTCCGGCCACCTGCACCAGAGCTACATCGGCAACTCGGAGGAGTTCTACCCGAAGGGGCGGCCGCCGGTGGTGGTCATCCACTCCGGCACCACCACCTCGAACCGCGGCCGCGCCGGCGAGCGCGAGCGCAACTCGTGCAACTGGATCCGCTTCGACCATTCGTCGGTGGTCATCTCGCACCACCTGTGGCACGACGAGGCCGGCCACTTCCGCGAGCACAGCCGCCACTGGTACCCGCGCCAGGAGCGCGTCCCCTACACCCTCGACGGCCTCGACCCCGCCATCGTCAGCGACGTGCGCCCGCCGCCGGCCTGAGCGGCGTGCTAGCATCGATGGTTACGAATACCTGCCAGTGGACAGCAGCCCCGCGGGCCGGGGCGGAGGCCGGGCCAGGAACATCAACGATCTGCTCAAGGCCGCCGTCGAGCGGAAGTCGTCGGACCTGCACCTGAAGGTGGGCAGCCCCCCGGTGATCCGCGTCGACGGCAAGCTGCAGCCGCTGCCGGAGCTCAAGCGCCTGATGCAGGAGGACACCATCGCCATGGCGTTCTCCATCATGAACGCGCGCCAGAAGCAGCGCTTCAAGGAGGAGCTGGAGATCGACATCGCCTACTCGGTGCCGGGGCTCGGGCGCTTCCGCTGCAACATCTTCCAGCAGCGCGGCACGGTGGGGCTGGTGCTGCGCGTCATCCCGGCGCGGGTGCAGACGATCCGCGAGCTCACCCTGCCGCCGGTGCTCGAGCAGATCTGCTCGGAGAGCTCGGGCCTGGTGCTGTGCACCGGCACCACCGGCTCCGGCAAGTCGACGACGCTGGCGGCGATGGTCGACCAGATCAACGCGCAGCGGGCGGAGAACATCATCACCATCGAGGACCCGATCGAGTTCCTGCACCGCGACAAGAAGTCGATCGTCAACCAGCGCGAGGTGGACATCGACACGCGCGCTTTCTCGACCGCCCTGCGCAGCGCCCTGCGCCAGGACCCGGACGTCATCCTGGTCGGCGAGATGCGCGACTTCGAGACCATCGAGACGGCGCTCTTGGCGGCGGAGACCGGCCACCTGGTGTTTTCGACGCTGCACACCCTCGACGCCACCGAGACGATCAACCGCATCATCTCGGTGTTCCCGCCGCACCACCAGAAGCAGATCCGCATCCAGCTCTCGCAGGTGCTGCGGGCGGTGATCTCGCTGCGCCTGATGCCGCGCGCCGACGGCCTGGGGCGGGTGCCGGCGGTGGAGGTGCTGATCTCCACCCCCTACATCCGCGACTGCATCGAGAACAAGGAGAAGACGAAGTACATCCGCGAGCAGATCAAGCTCGGCACCAGCCAGTACGGCATGCAGACCTTCGACCAGTCGCTCTACGTGCTGTACAAGAACGGCCTCATCACGCTGGACGAGGCGCTGCGCCGGGCCTCGAACCCGGACGAGTTCAAGCTCAAGATCCAGGGCGTGCAGTTCACCGCCGACGTCTCCCGCGAGGAGATGGAGCAGGGCCTCGAGATGGGCATGGGCGACGAGATGATGGTCGAGGAGCGGTTCGAGATCGAGCAGGGGTAGGACTCCCTCCTTGGCGATCCCCTTCGCTGCGGCGCTCCGCGTCTGGTGCCGGGTGGCAGCGCTCTCGTTCGGCGGGCCGGCGGGCCAGATCGCGGTCATGCAGCGCATCCTGGTCGACGACAAGCGCTGGGTGTCGCAGGAGCGCTTCCTCCACGCGCTCAACTACTGCATGCTGCTCCCCGGCCCCGAGGCGCAGCAGCTCGCGACCTACGTCGGCTGGCTGCTGCATCGAGCCAAGGGCGGTTTGGCCGCCGGCATCTTGTTCGTGCTGCCCGGCGCCGTGGTGATGCTCGTCTTGAGCGTCGTGTACGCGGCATTCGA
>CAZLBJ010000100.1:0-2670 GCA_964557755.1 uncultured Thermoanaerobaculia bacterium | reverse complement strand
CGCGCGGCGTCGCGGCGGCGGGCCTGGCGGCGGTGGGCGTCTACCTCGCCGTCTCGCTTCTCGGGCGCATGCTCGAGCGCGGCGGCCGCCTCGGCCGCGCGCTCGCCGAGGAGGCCGGCGGCGGCGCGCCGGATCGCGCGCCTTCCACCGCCGCCGCCCGGCTGCGCCGGCTGCCCACCCGCCTCGAGCTGGGCTCGCTGGGGGTGGAGGCGCTGGCCTGGACGGCGGGGGTGCCGGTGGCGGCGGCCGGCCTCGCCCGCGGCGGCGAAGCGGGGCGGCTGCTGGCGTTGGCGCTGGCCGGCGCCGTCGCCCTCGCCGCCGTCGAGGCGGCACGGCTGGCCGGCCTGCGCGCCGCCGCCGAGGAGCGCCTCGGCCACCTCGACCGCGTGCGCAGCGCCGGCCAGCGGATGGTCGGCGGCGTCGCCGAGATGGAGGCGGCGGTCGACCGCATCCGCGAGGAGGTGGCCAACGTCGTCCCCTTCCACTGGTTCCAGTTCGAGCTGCTGGCGTCGGACCGCGGCGGCTCGCGGAGCTGGTGGTCGGCGGGCTTCGGCCACCCCGGCGGCGGCGAGCTGCACGACGGCGTGCCGCGGCCCGACCCCCACCCGCCGCCGCTGCCCGGCATCCACCGCCGTCCGGAGTGGCGCCTGCTCGAGCGCAACCTCGCCTGGGGCGAGCGCGCCGGCGCCCGCCTGCGCCTGTGGTGCGATCCGCGGCAGCTCGACGGCGAGGACCTCGAGCTGCTCGACGCCCTGCTGCCGCAGATGTCGGCCTCGGTCCGCCAGAGCCTGCTCGACCGCGAGGCGCGCGAGGACCGCCTGACCGGCACCGCGGTGCGACGGGTGCTGGAGACGCGCCTGCTCGGCGCCTACCGCGCCGCCACCGAGAGCGGCTCGCCGCTGGCGGTGATCATGTGCGACCTCGACCACTTCAAGGCGATCAACGACTCCCACGGCCACCTCACCGGCGACCGCGCCCTGGCCGCCTGCGCCGCGGCGCTCTCCCAGCACAAGCGCAGCGGCGACCTGCTGGCGCGCTACGGCGGCGAGGAGTTCACGCTGCTGCTCGAGGAGACCGACGGCGACACCGCGCTGGCGGTGGCCGAGCGCCTGCGCCGGGCGGTGGAGGCGCTGCGGCTCGAGGTCGACGGCACGCCGGTGCCGCTGCGCATCTCGGCCGGCGTCGCCGCCTTCCCGGAGCTCCACGTCAAGACCGCCGCCGAGCTCCTGCTGCTCGCCGACGCCGCCCTCTACGAGGCCAAGCGCCGCGGCCGCAACCGCTGCCTCCTCGACCTCGGCGCCGGCCGCCACCGCACCCCGGACGGCGAGGTGGTGGAGACCGAGAACCGCCGCCCCGAGCCGGAGGCGCCGCGCATCTTCGCGTGACGCGGCGCCGGCGTCAGTGCGCTATCGGCGGTCGAAGAGCGGTACCTCGTAAAGTTCCATCGCGGGATCGCTCGTCACCAGGTGGAGGTCCTCGCACTGCGCCTGGGCGACGAGCATGCGGTCGAACGGATCACGGTGGTGCAGCGGCAGGCGCGCGAGGGCGTGGGCATGCCAGGCGGTGACGGGGAGGTCGACGAAAGCTTCGCGGTCGAGGATCGCCTCGAAGTCCTCCGGCAGGGAGAGCTTGCCGACCGCCTGCTTGACGCGCGCCTCCCAGACGACGACGGCGCTCAGGTAGACGGTGTTCCGGGGATCGGCGAGCGCTTCTCGGGCGGCGGTACCGAGCGTCGGGTCGTCGCCGAGCCACCAGAGCACCACGTGGGTATCGGGCAGCAGGTTCACCGCTTCGCCGGCTCGCGCATCCCGAACGCTTCCGCCAGGTCGTCCGGCAGCTCGTCGAAGTCGGGCGCGATCCGGATCCGGCCTTTCAGCGCGCCCGGCCGCCGGCGCTCCGCCGGCCGCTCGAACGGCACCAACCGGGCGACGGGCCGCCCGCCCCGCCCGATGACCACCTCTTCACCGTCCTCGACGCGCCGGATCAACGCCGACAACTGGGCCTTGGCCTCGGAGATGTTGGTAATGGGCATGGTCCTGCATTTGACCAGACCAGACCAGGTTTGTCTATGGCCGGCCGGCTGGCCGTGCCGCCGGCGTCGATGCGGCTACGGCGTCTCGGTCGAGCCGGCCGCCGTCTCGGCGGCCTTGGCGGCGGCGACCTCGTCGCGCACCTCCTCCAGCAGCGCCTTGGCGTCGTGGAGGACGCCGGCCTTGATCGTCCAACGCACGCCGCCGATGCGGCCGAGGGTGCCGTCGGCTTCGAGGCGGACGCCTGGGCGAGGAACAGCTCCTCGAGCCGCGCCTCGCGGTCGTATCCCGGCGGCAGCGGCGGACCCGCGCTACGCTCGGCGGTGCGCCGCTCCTCCCCGTCTCGGGGCGTACCCTCCTCGGTCCGGCCGGCTCCCGGCTGCGGTTCGACGATCATCACCACGCCTTCCCCCCGTCCCTCCGGACGGTCCTCTCTAGACGCCGCCGCCACGCGCCTCCACTACGTCATGACGCTCCGTCCAGGATGGCGCGGACGCGCTCCCGGAGGTCGTTGGCGTCGAGCTTCTGCTCGTCGGGCAGCGGCTTGTTGACGTGCATCACGGCGGCCGGCGGCGGCGGCTCGCCGTCCCAGCGCACCCCCGGCGGATAGACCAGGAAGGTGTCCCAGGCGAGCTCCCCC
>CAZLBJ010000099.1:0-11833 GCA_964557755.1 uncultured Thermoanaerobaculia bacterium | reverse complement strand
CTCCCCGGCCCCTCAACCTTCGTCGGCGGCGAGGTTGGCTCGCACCGACTCGGCCAC
Organism: uncultured Thermoanaerobaculia bacterium; assembly: GCA_964557755.1. Classification (GTDB taxonomy): domain Bacteria; phylum Acidobacteriota; class Thermoanaerobaculia; order Multivoradales; family JBCCEF01; genus CAZLBJ01. The sequence continues at coordinate 11,776 of CAZLBJ010000099.1, read as the reverse complement.
CTTCGGCCCCAGCACCGCCTGCAGCTCCTCCACGCCGGCGGCGCGGATGGCGTCGAGGCTGCCGAAGTGCTGGATGAGGAGCTTCTTGCGCTTGGGGCCGATGCCCGGGAGGTCGTCGAGGCGGCTCTTGAGCGTGCGCTTGCTGCGCCGGCTGCGGTGGCGGGAGACGGCGAAGCGGTGGGCCTCGTCGCGCACCTGTTGGAGGAGCTGCAGGCCCGCGTCGTAGCGGCGCAGGCGCAGCGGCTCGGGGCTCTCCGGCAGGTAGAGCTCCTCCTCGCGCTTGGCGAGGGCGACGACCGGCGTCTCCTCCACACCCAGGTCGGCGAGCGCCGCCAGCGCCGCGTTGAGCTGGCCGCGGCCGCCGTCGATCAGGATCAGGTCCGGCAGGTCGCCGGTCTCCTCGAGCCGCCGCTTGTAGCGCCGCGACACCGTCTGCCGCATCGAGGCGAAGTCGTCCGGCGCCTCCTGGCCGCGCACGTTGAACGAGCGGTAGTCGCTCTTGCGCATCCGCCCCTCCTCCCACACCACCAGCGAGGCCACCGTTTCGCCGCCCTGGAAGTGGGAGACGTCGAAGCCCTCGATGCGCCGCGGCGGCTCCAGCAGGTGGAGGTGGCGCTGCAATGCCTGGGCACCGGCGTGCTCGTCGCGGTCGACGCGGAAGCGGCGGCGGTGGGCCATCTCGGCGTTGCGGCGCGCCAGCTCGAGGCGCTCCGCCTTCGGGCCGCGCGCCGGCAGGCGCACGTACACCCGCTCCCCTTTCTTCGCCGACAGCCACTCGACCAGCGCCTCCTCGCCCTCGACCGGCAGCGGCAGGTGGACCTCCTTGGGGATGAAGGTGGTGCGGTCGTAGACCTGCGGCAGCACCTCGTCGAGCAGGCGCTCCGGCGGCACGTCGCCGACCCCCTCCCAGAACATCTCGCGGCGGTCGAGCACCTGGCCGTTGCGCATCACCAGGGCGATCACCGCGGCGTTGCCGCGCGCGACGTGGAAGCCGTAGACGTCGACGTCCTCCCCCGCCACCGACGACAGCTTGCGCCGCTCGCTGATCGCCTCGACCTCGGCCAGGGTGTCGCGCAGGCGCGCCGCGCGCTCGTAGTCGAGCGCCTCCGCGGCCTGCCACATGTCGCCCTTCAGGCGGCGCACCAGCTCGTCGTTGCGGCCGGCGAGGAAGAGGCGCGCCTGCTCCACTGCGCCGGCGTACTCCTCGCGCGTGGTGAGGCCGGCGACGCAGGGGCCGAGGCAGCGGTGCATGTCGTGGTAGAGGCAGGGGCGCGGCAGCGAGCCGTCGATCTCCAGGCGGCACACCCGCACCTCGAACAGCTTCTGCACCAGCTTGATCGCCTTGCGCGCCAGCCCGCCGGGCAGGAAGGGGCCGAAGTACTCGGCGCCGTCGGCGCGGATGCGGCGGGTGAAGGCGATGCGCGGCCAGGGCTCGGCGGTGAGCTTGAGGTAGGGGTAGGTCTTGTCGTCGCGCAGCAGGACGTTGTAGCGCGGCCGCCGCTCCTTGATCCAGTTGTTCTCGAGCAGCAGCGCCTCGGACTCGGAGTCGGTGACCAGGAAGTCGAGGTCGGCCGCCTCGGCCAGCATGGTGGCGAGGCGCGGCTCGCCGGCCGGCTGCAGGTAGTTGAGCGCGCGCTTGCGCAGCGACTTCGCCTTGCCGACGTAGAGGGCCTTGCCGCGCGGACCCTTGAAGATGTAGATCCCGGGGCGGTCCGGCAGGTTGCGGATGCGCTGTTCGACGAGCTCGGCGGGCATGGCGGAGGCGGCGCCCGGTGGGAGTCACACCCCGGGCGCCGCCGTCCTGCGAAAACGTCCGCGGCGGCGGTTCTCTTCCTACCGCGCCGGCGGCGGCGGAGCGGCAGGCGGGGCCGGCGGCGGCGGCGTCCACGGGGCGCGCTGAGCGAACCAGGCGCGCACCTCGGGGTCGTCCATGAAGACCAGCGTCAGGATGCCGGCGACCAGCGACAGCGCCTGGCCGAGCAGGACGTTGAGCACCTGCAGGATGCCCAGCCAGCGCGCCGGGCTGACGTCGCGCGGGTCCTGCGGCAGGATCTGCGCCGCGTAGACCAGCTCCATGATGCCGAGCACCAGCGGGTAGAGGCCCAGCGGCAGCAGCAGGCAGCCGCAGCCGAGGGTGCTCAGGCCGAAGATGGAGATGCCGAAGAACCAGCCGGCGGCGAAGAGGACGTTGAGCACGCCGTCGACCAGCGCCAGCACGGCGATGGCGGTGACCTTGGTCGGCTTGTAGGCGCCGTTGGTGCGCACTGCCGGGTACGGGCCCGGGGCGGGCGGCAGGGCGGCCGGGGCGTCGGGGCGGGGGTCCTGGGGCTGGTCGTTCATGGTGTCCTCCTCCGGTTCGCCCCACCCTACGCGACGGGGCGCGCGTTTGTTCCAGAGAAGGGCCGCCCGGCGGGACAGCCCGCCGGGCGGCGTGCCGGCCGCGGGATCAGCGGTCGGCGGGCTGGCTGGCGCGCACCGGCGCCGCCGGCGGGTGGTGGGCCGGGACGAACCGCAGCTCGTGCCCGCCCTCCTTCGCCGCCGAGCTCTCGTCGGAGGCGATGTCGTCGATGATGTGGCTGAGACCCGTGGTGCGGGTGCTGCCCGGCGTGTAGTTGTGGCAGCCGAAGCAGTTCACCGCGCCGGTGCGCACCGGTGCCGAGCCGGTGGCCTGGAAGTTCCCCTGGAACGTCGTCTCCATGGTGGTGTTCGAGAGCTGGATCGAGCCCCGCTGGTTGCTGGTCGTCGCCGGCTGCGTCGGGTCGGAGACCCACAGTCCACCGACGTTGAAGTAGCTCGCCCACACCGCCATCGGGTCGTCGGCGGGCAGCGAGGTGAGGATGCCGCCGGGACCGACGAGCTGCTGGTTCAGGCTGTCGACGTCGGCGAAGTTCTCCGCCGCCTCGTGGTCGGTCGCCGCCGTGCCGTCACGGTAGACGCGGCAGATCTCGGTCGGCGTGCCGGTGAGGCTCGACTCCTGGGTGGCGGCGTTGAAGCCGCAGCTCGCGCAGCCCAGCGGTCCGGTGGTCGAGGTGGCCAGGCACTGCGCGCACTCGGCGCTGGTGAACGACCAGCCACCGGCGGGCGCCGACTGCGGCTGCAGGCAGTCCGGGTCGTTGGCGTCGTGCTCCCAGGTCAGCCACACCCCCTCCGGGTGCTGCGCGGTGGTGACGAAGAGGTGGAAGCCGACCAGGCCGAGGGTCAGCGGCTGCGTGGAGACGCCCTGGATGACCGCCTGCATGGTGAAGTAGCCGGCGGTCTCGTCGGTCTGCAGCTGGCGCCACGAGGTCTTCATCTCGACGGTGCCGGCCGGCAGGTCGCCGGTCGTCGGGGCGGTGCACAGGTTGCGGCTGAAGCGCACGTCGTAGAAGACCACGTTGCCGTTCTGGTCGTAGATCGTCGCCTCGTCGCCGGCCTGGCCGATGCGCTCGGGGATGACGAAGGTCTCGCCCTCGTCGTCGGCCTTCAGCGTGCGCACGAAGAGCTGCGGCCCCGACGGCTCGGTGGCGCACGAGTTCGTGCCCGTCGCCTGCAGGGTCGGGTAGTCCTGCCACACCTCGAAGTTGCGGTCCTCCTCGCTGTCGCCCGACGGCGACACCAGGTAGAGGAACGCCTGCCAGCCGAACTGGTAGAACTGGCAGAAGTCGGTGCCGCCGCCCGGGATCTCGGTCGGCATGCTGGGGTTCGTCACCCAGCTCTTGTCGGCGGCGCAGGCCGGCGTCTGGCCGGCGGCGGCCGGCGCCCACAGGACGGCGGCGGCGAGCGCCACTGCCAGCACTCCACAGACTGCTCCACTTCCCTTGACGCGTGCTCCGGAAACCAGCATGGACTCCTCCTCACAACGCAGGCGATCCGCACCGGTGCGCTCCCCGGCGCCGCTACGCGCGGCACCCCGGCGACCTCTCTACCGCCGCACCGGTGGATCTGAGTAGGAGTGGCAGCATACGCGAAAACGTTACGAGCCAAGCCCTCGCACCGGGGGCCGATCGTGCTAGCGTGCCGGTACCATGCCTGGTCCCTGGCGCAGCCGCGCCGTCCGGCTCGTGTCGGGCGGCACGGGCGGAGCCGCCGCCAAGCTCCTGGGTGCCTGGACGGGGGGCCTCCCCGTGTTCAGCATCCTCAGCGTGACCTCGCTCGCCTTCGTCGCCGGCGCGGCGTTGTTCGGCTGGCCGGGCCTGGCCGGCGTCGCCATCGCCCACCTGGTCTACGCCGCGGCGCGCGGCTCGTCGCCGACCTACCTGCTGGTCACCACCGTCGTCTACAGCCTGGCCGGGGCGCTGGTCTTCGAGGGCTTCCGCCGCGTGCGCGGCGTCGGCCGCGAGATGCCCGACTTGCGCTCGTTCCTGGTCTACGCGTCGACCGCCGCCGCCGGCGCCGTGCTCACCGGCTCGGCGATCAGCCTGGTGTTCGCGGGGAGCTGGGAGGCGGCGGCGCTGTGGGTGCGCAGCAGCCTGGTGACGGTGCTCGTCTTCGGGCCGCCGGTGCTCGTCATCGGCGCCCGCTTCCTGCGCCGCTGGCTGACGCCGGTGCCGGCCGAGGTGCCGGCCCTGCGGCGTCCCTCGTTCGCGCTGGCGCCGGTGGAGCGTCCGGGCGAGCCGCCGGCCGTCGTCCGCCGCGCCGAGCCGGACCGGGCGCGCAGCCTGGCGATCGGCACCGCCATGGTGGCGGCGGTGGCGGCGCTCACCCTCGCTCTCGGCGGCGGCGCCCTGGCCTCCACCTACTGGGGCGGCCTCTTCTACCTGGTGCCGATCACCTGGGCCGCCCGCCGGCACCGGCTGCGCGGCGGCCTGCTGGCGGCCGGCGGCTGCGGGCTGGCCTTCCTCGCCGTCGAGGCGGTGGCCGCCGCCGGCCTCGGCGCCGAGGCGCTGGCCCTCCACGAGCTCGCCTCCTACGCCTACCTGCTCGTCTTCCTCGCCACCGGGGTGCTGGTGGGCGTCGGCCGCGAGCGGGAGACCGACCTGCTGGAGCACCTGTTCGAGGGCAACCGCCGCCTGCGCAACGACCTGCGCCGCGTGGTGCAGGCGCTCTCCGGGGCGGTGGAGGCCAAGGACCTCTACACCGAGGGGCACCTGCAGCGGGTGAGCCACGCGGCGATCGAGGTCGGGCGGCGGATGGGCCTCTCCGAGCGCGACCTCGAGCTGCTGCGCATCGCCAGCGCGCTGCACGACGTCGGCAAGATCGGCATCCCGGAGACCCTGCTCAACAAGGCCGCCCCGCTCGACGTGCTGGAGCGCGAGGTGATGTCGCGCCACCCGGAGATCGGCGCCCGCATCCTCGAGAGCGTCGAGGGGCTGGAGCCGGCGGCGCCGCTGGTACGCCACCACCAGGAGCGCTGGGACGGCCGCCGGGACGGCGTCTTCCCCGGCTACCCGACGGGCCTGGCCGGCGACGGGATCCCGCTGGGCGCCCGCATCATCGCGGTGGTCGACGCCTTCGACGCCATGACCTCGGACCGCCCCTACCGCCGCGCCGTGCCCCCCGACGAGGCGATCGCCGAGCTTCGCGCCGAGTCCGGCCGCCAGTTCGACCCCGCCGTCGTCACCGCCTTCCTCGCCGTGCTCGCCGAACGGCCGTGGGCGTGATGATTGCCAAGAACTGCCAACAGCGGTTAGGCTCCGCTCATGGGAACGATGAACATCTCCTTGCCCGAGTCGCTCAAGACCTTCGTCGAGGAGCAGGTCGCGGAGCGGGGCTACGGGACGACCAGTGAGTACGTACGTGAGCTGATCCGCAACGAGCAGGATCGCCGGCGCCTGCGTAACCTGCTGCTAGAAGGCGCGGCGTCGCCACCGTCCGAGCCTGTGAGTGACGCCTACTTCGAGGGCCTGCGGCAGCGAGTCCGCGAACGCGAGCGCGCATGAAGCCCAAGCCCTTCATCCCGCGCACCCTGGCGGAGCGGGACGTCGACGAGGCCGTCACCCACTATTTGGATGAAGGAGCGGCCGAGGCGGCGCTGCGCTTCGTCGATGCGCTGGAACGGGCCTACGCCCACATCGGCCGCCGGCCGGCCGCCGGATCTTCCCGCTACGCCGTCGAGCTGGACATCCCAGGGCTGCGCTTCTGGCCCCTCGCCCGCTTCCCCTACCTGGTCTTCTACGTCGAGCGCCGCGACCACGTGGATGTCTGGCGCGTGCTGCACGGCCGGCGGAACATCCCGAATTGGCTACGGGAACCCGATGACCATCCCCAACCGAAAGGCGCGCCGGAAAAGCCAGGGAGATCGTCGATGGACAAGCTCGACACCGAAGAGCAGGAGATCCTGGAGTCCTTCGAGGCAGGAGAGTGGCGGTCCGTGAAGCTCTCCGCCGAGGATCGGCTGCGGTTCGAGATCTATGCGCGTCACCCTCACCCCCCTCACCCCGCGTAGATCTGTAGCTCCTTGAGCTCGCGGAGCTTGTCGCGGAGGGCGGCGGCCTCTTCGAACTCGAGGCGCTTGGCGGCGGCGCGCATCTCCTTCTCGAGGGCGTCGATGCGCTTGGCGAGGGGGGCGCCGGCGTCGTCGGCGAGGTCCTTGAGGCGCTGCGGGCCGGGGCTGTAGTAGTCGAGCTGCTGCATCGCCACCAGCGGGCTGTGGATGTCCTTGAGCACGGTGCGCGGCTCGATGCCGTGCTCCTCGTTGTAGGCCTGCTGGGTGAGGCGGCGGCGCTCGGTCTCGTCGATGGCGCGGCGCATCGAGTCGGTCATCGCGTCGGCGTAGAAGATCACCCTTCCTTCGAGGTTGCGGGCGGCGCGGCCGGCGGTCTGGATGAGCGCCGTGCCGCTGCGCAGGAAGCCCTCCTTGTCGGCGTCGAGGATCAGGACGCGCGACACCTCCGGCAGGTCGAGCCCCTCGCGCAGCAGGTTGATGCCGACCAGCACGTCGAACTCGCCGCGGCGCAGGCCGGTGACGATCTCCACCCGCTCCAACGTGTCGACGTCGGAGTGCATGTAGCGCACGCGCACCCCGAGCTCGGTGAGGTACTGGGTGAGCTCCTCGGCCATGCGCTTGGTCAGCGTGGTGACCAGCGCCCGCTCCTTGCGCTCCGCCACCCGCCGCACCTCCCCCACCAGGTCGTCGACCTGGCCGCGCGCCGGGCGCACTTCGATGCGCGGGTCGAGCAGACCGGTCGGGCGGATCAGCTGCTCGACCACCACGCCGCCGGTGCGCTCGAGCTCCCACGGCGCCGGCGTCGCCGAGACGTAGATGCGCTGGCCGACCACGGCGTCGAACTCCTCGAAGCGCAGCGGCCGGTTGTCGAGCGCGCTCGGCAGGCGGAAGCCGTACTCGACCAGCGTCTGCTTGCGCGAGCGGTCGCCGTGGTACATGCCGCGCACCTGCGGGATGGTCTGGTGGCTCTCGTCGACGACGAGCAGGAAGTCGTCGTCGAAGTAGTCGAGCAGCGTCGGTGGCGGCTGGCCGGGCAGGCGGCCGGAGAGGTGGCGCGAGTAATTCTCGATGCCGTGGCAGAAGCCGATCTCGCGCAGCATCTCGAGGTCGAAGCGGGTGCGCTGCTCGAGGCGCTGGAACTCGAGGAGCTTGCCCTCGTCGGAGAGCTGGGCGAGGCGCTCGGCGAGCTCGAGCTGGATCGTGCCGATGGCGCGCAGCAGGGTGTCGCGCGGCGTCACGTAGTGGGTTCGCGGGTAGATCGCCACGCGGTCGATCTCCTGCAGCACCTCTCCCGTCAGCGTGTCGATGCGGCTGATGCGCTCGATCTCGTCGCCGAAGTACTCGATGCGGAAGCCGACGTCCTCGTAGGCGGTCATCACCTCCAGGATGTCGCCGCGCACGCGGAAGGCGCCGTGGTAGAGGTCGAGCTGGGTGCGTTCGTACTGCATCGCCACCAGCCGCGCCAGCGCGATCTCCATGCCCTCCGTCGAGCCGCGCTCGAAGATGTGCAGCATCGAGCGGAAGGCCTCCGGCGAGCCGAGGCCGTAGATGCACGACACCGAGGCGACGATCAGCACGTCGCGGCGCTCGAACAGCGACTTGGTGGCGCGCAGGCGGAGGCGGTCGATCTCCTCGTTGATCGTCGTCTCCTTCTCGATGTACGTGTCGCTCTGCGGCACGTACGCCTCCGGCTGGTAGTAGTCGTAGTAGGAGACGAAGTACTCGACCGCGTTGTGGGGGAAGAAGCTCCTGAACTCCTGGTAGAGCTGGGCGGCGAGCGTCTTGTTGTGCGAGAGCACCAGCGTCGGCCGGTTCACCTGCTCGACGACCTGGGCGATGGTGAACGTCTTCCCCGAGCCGGTCACCCCCAGCAGCACCTGCTCCCGGTCCCCCCGCTCGACCCCGGCCACCAGCTCGCGGATGGCCTGCGGCTGGTCCCCCTGCGGGGTGAACGACGAGACGATCTGGAAGCGCTCCGCCATGGCACCGGGCACAACCCCCCGCGGCGGCGGGATGTTCCCGGCGGGCGGGCGCCTCGGCCGGCGGGCGGACGCCCTATTCGCCCAACGGCCGGGTGCCGTCGACGTTGAGGCCGCCGACCTCGAGGACGGGGTCGGCGCCGCCAGTGTCCTCGGCGGCGCAGCGGGCGGTGACGCGGCGTTCCTCACCGGGCAGGAGGGTGAAATGGTCGTCGGTGAGGAAGGCGGGGTGGATCGGCTCGGGCTCGTAGTCGTCGCCGTCGCCGCGCAGCAGGCGCAGGCGGATGCCCGCCGCCACCGGGCCGCCGGGCGGGTTGCGCAGCACCGCGTCGAGGCGCACCTCGCCGCCCTCGCGCTGCAGGGTGGCGGCGACCTCCAGCTCGACCGGCGGCAGGCCGGCGAGGGCGGCGAGGCGGTCGTCGAGCTCGTCCGGCGAGACGGCGCGCCAGTCGAGGCGGCGCCAGCGGGGCTCGCCGGCGCCGCCTGCGCCGTCCTCGCCGCCCGCTTCGTCCCGAAACGACAACTCGACCAGGTGGAGTGGCGGCAGCTCCGCCGGCCAGGCGAGCGCCGCCGGCGGCGAGACACCGCCGGCCGCCGCCTCGACCTCCGCCTCGGCGCTCCACAGGCGGCGCCCGCGCGGGTCGTAGACCGCCACCGTCGCGGTGCCGGCAGCGTCCGCCGTGCCGCGGTTGACCAGGCGCAGCGACCGGTCTTCGCCGAGCACCAGGTGCAGCGGCGCGGCGCTGCGCCGCACGCCCCAGAAGCCGCCTCGCTGGCGCAGCGCCCAGTCGTAGAGCACGCCGCCGGCGCCCGGCCAGGCCTCCTGGGTGGGGCCGGCGACGACGCCGGTGCAGCCGCTGCCGAAGCGCGCCGCCGCCACCTCGAAGAGGGCCTGCCGGCGCTGCAGGCCGGCGAGCGCGCCGTCGCCTTCGTCGGCCAGCGCCGCGGGCGGCAGCGGGCGGCCGAGCCCGAGGACGCCGTCCATCGCCAGCGACGAGGAGACGTAGGGCCGCGTGCCGTCGAGGACGCCGGCGCCGGTGCACGGCGAGCGGCCGGTGAAGCGGCACGGCCGGCCGTCGCGCTCGCGACCCTCGACATGGCAGCGCAGGCAGCGGTCGACGATCTCGCGCGGCCCGGTCAGCCCCTCCGCCGACACCCGGTCGCCGCCGCACCAGAGGGCGAGGCTCGGGTGGTTGCGCAGCCGGCGGACGGTGTCGCGGGCGCAGCGCAGGAAGAGGTCGGACCAGCCGTCGGGGTACGGGCCGTCGAACTCGGCGGTGCGCCAGAAGTCCTGCATCACCAGGAGGCCCCACTCGTCGCAGGCGGCATAGAAGGCGGCGCCCTCGGCGGCGGTGGCGCCCGGCACGCGCAGGAAGTCGAGGCCGGCCTCGGCGTGCAGGCGCAGCTCGTCGCGGTAGCGGCGCGGCGTGCGGTGGCGGCTGCGCAGCAGGGCGTCGGTGCCGGTCCAGGTGCCGCCGCGCAGGAAGACGTCGCGGCCGTTGACGGTGAGCACGCGCCCCGGGCCGTCGTCGAGCTCCACCGTCCGCGAGCCGATCTCGCGGATGCCGAAGCGCACGCGGCGGCGGTCGGAGAGGACGCCCTCGATCGACAGCTGGAGGTCGACGGTGTAGAGCGAGCGCGGGCCGGGGGCGCCCATTCCGTTGGGCCACCACAGGTGCGGGAACATCACCGACAGGTCGGGAAGCGCCACCGAGTTGCGCTCACCGGGCGCCAGCGCCACCGAGCGCTCGACCTCCTGGCCGGTATCCTCGAGGTGGGCGGTGAGCAGGCCGTAGCGCTCCTCGCTCCCCGGGTTCTCGACCTCGGCGGTGATCAGCACCGACGCCTTGTCGCCGACCTCGCCGCCGGGGCCGAGGACGTAGGTGACGACGTGCGGGTCGTGCAGGCGCAGCGGCCCGGTGACGCGCACCGCGACCGGCTGCCACAGACCGGTGTTGCGGTCACGCACCGGCGGCAGGCGGTCCCAGCCGACGGTGGCGCGGCGGGTGACGCTGCGGCCGAGGGCGGGCTCGCCGCGGTCGCCGCCGGGGACGTCGGGGTCGGGGACGCCGGGCGGCCACGGCGGCACCACGCGCACCGCCAGCCGGTTGGCGCCGGCGCGCGCCGCGGCGCTGACCTCGAAGACGTGGCGCAGGTACATCCCCTCGAGGCCGGCCGCCACCGGCTTGCCGTTGAGGAAGGCGTCGGCGCGGTAGTTGACGCCGTCGAGGTCGAGCCACACGCGCTCGCCGCCGGAGCGCGGCGAGAGCTCGAATTCGCGCACCCACCAGTAGGTGTAGAGCCCCGGGCCGTCCTCCTCCGAGAGGTCGGGGATCTCGGCGTTGTCGCGGCCCTCGAAGGGATCGGGATGGACGCCGGCGTCGACCAGCGCGCCGAGCACGGTGCCGGGCACGGCGGCGGGGATCCAGCCGTCGAGCCCGCCGCCGGGGAGGCTGAGCGCCTCGCCGTCCTCGGCCACCCGGTCGGCGCGCCGGATCCTCCACTCCCCGTCCAGCGGGAACACCCGTCCTTCCATCCTCTCCTCCAGGGTCGTCTAAGGGCTCACGTAAGGGCTCACGGCGGGCCGCCGTCCTCGCGGGCGCGTCCGGCCACCGCCTCGAGCTCGGCCGTCAGCGCCGCCACCTCGTCGGCGGTCAGGTCGCGGCCGGGCTCCTCCGCCAGCGCCGCGAGGCGGGCCTGCACCCGCTCCAGCGCCGCGTCGTCGGCATACCCGTCGCGCATCGCGGCCTCGGCATCCTCGAACGCCCATGCAAGGCGTGTGCGCTCCGCCTCCGGCAGGCCCTCGGGCAGGCGGGAGGCCAGGCGCTGCTCGTGGCGGTCGAGGGCGCGCGCCAGCAGGTCGCCCGACCTCGCCAGGAACACCACGGCGGCGACGCCGACGAGCAGGAAGACGACGCCGCAGCCGAAGAGCAGCACGCGGCGGACGGGCACGTCCGCGAGGCCCTTGCCGATCTCCGAGGTCACCGGCGAAGGATATCCCGCCGCGGCCGCCGCCCGGGAACCCGGCGGGAAACCTGCCGGCGGTGCGCGCGTTGTCGAGACGGGACGGCCGCCGCGCCACGATCCGGCCACGCCCGCGCCATCCCGTGCCGCACCCTTGGAGGATAATCGGCCCCATGCGATACGACCCGATGCCCAGCGACCCGCAGCCCGGCGACGCCCGCCGCGAGCCGCGCTCCAGCACCGCCGCCGCCACCGGTTCCGAAGGCGGTCACGAAGGCGGCCCCGAAGGCGGACCCGCCGGCACGCCTGCCTCCGGCCGCGTGCGCGCGGCGTCGGGGCCTCCGCCGCCGCGCCGAGCTGGCAGGGGCGGCCGGGGCGGGGGGGGTGGCCGGCGGCGCTGGGTGGCCTGGGCGCTGCCGCTGGTGGCGGCGGTGGTGGTCGGCGCGGCGGCCGGGGTGGCGGTGGCGGC
>CAZLBJ010000098.1:0-2793 GCA_964557755.1 uncultured Thermoanaerobaculia bacterium | reverse complement strand
CGACGTCTGGGGCTACGCCGAGGACGTCGACAGCCGCACCGTCGACACCCACATCCGCCGCCTGCGGCGCAAGCTGCGCGACGAGGCCGACCGCATCGAGACCATCATCGGCGTCGGCTACCGCTTGCGCGAGTAGGCCGGCGCCGCCGCGGCCCGTGAGAGGCTCCCGCAAGCTTCGCCTCGCCCCCCTGTGGCCCGCCCTCGCCGCCCTGGCGGTGATGGCGCTCGCCCTCGCCGTGCTGCTGCCGCCCGCCATCGAGCGCAGCGCCGGCGACCAGCTCCACGACACCCTGCGCCTGGTCGAGCGCGCCGTGGCGCCGGCCCTGGACGAGCCGCCGCGGCGGCTTCAGGAGCGGGTGACGCTGCTCACCACCGGCACCAGCCTGCGCATCACCGTCATCGCCGCGGACGGCCGCGTGCTCGCCGACAGCGACCGCACCTGGGCCGAGGTACGGACGATGGAGAACCACGCCGGCCGCCCCGAGGTGCGCGCGGCGCTGGCCGCGGCCGCCGGCCGCGACGCCCGCCGCAGCGGCACCACCGGCCGGCGCTACCTCTACGCCGCCCGCGCGCTGGCGCCCGCCGACGCGGCAGCCGGCCCCGTCGTGCTGCGCCTGGCGCAGCCAATCGACGAGCTGGCCCTGGTGCACGGCCGCCTCGCCGGCGCCGCGGCGCTGGCGCTCGCCGCCGCGCTGGCGGTGATCGCCCTGCTCTCGGTGTGGCTCGACCGGCGCCTGCTGCACCCGCTCGCCGAGCTGATCGACGGCGCCGGCGCGCTCGCCGCCGGACGCTACGACCGCCGCCTGCCGGTGCCCGGGCAGCGCGACCTGGCCGACCTCGCGGACGCCGTCAACCGCATGACCGGCCACGTCGAGGAGCAGATCGCCGCCGTCGAGAAGGAGCGCGACCACCTGCGCGCCATCCTCGCCAGCATGTCGGAGGGCGTGCTGGTGGTCGACGGCGCCGGCCGCGCGGTGCTCGCCAACCCGGCCTTCCGCCGCCTCTTCGCGCTGCCGGACGAGATCGAGGGCCGGCTGCCGTTCGAGGTCGCCCGCCAGCCGGAGCTGGCGGCGGTGATCGAGCGCACGCTGGCCGGCGGCGAGGCGCGGATCGACGACGTGGTGCTCGACGACGTGGTGCTCGACGTCGCCGGCGGCGGCCACGGCCAGCGCACCCTCGCTCTCGCCGGCTCGGCGCTGCGCACCGGCGCCCGCTACGGCGGCGCCGCCGGCGGCGGCGTGGTGGTGGCGCGCGATACCACCGACACCACCCGCCTGTCGCAGATGCGCCGCGACTTCGTGGCCAACGTCTCGCACGAGCTGAAGACGCCGCTGTCGGCGATCCGCGGCTACGCCGAGACGCTGCGCGACGGCGCCCTCGCCGAACCCGACACCGCCGCCCGCTTCACCGCCCGCATCCTCGACCAGTGCCGGCGCCTTCAGGAGCTGCTCGACGACCTGCTCACCCTGTCGCGCCTGGAGAGCGTCGAGGTCCCGCTCGAGGCGCGGCCGGTGGACCTCGCGCGGCTGGCCGACCAGTGCCTGGAGACGATCTCCCCCTACGCCCGCGAGCGCGGCGTCGCGCTGGTGCGTGCACCGGGCGCCGGCGGCCTGCCGCCGGTCACCGGCGACCGCGGCGCGCTCGAGCGCCTGCTGCTCAACCTGCTCGAAAACGCGGTCAAGTACAACCGCGAGGGCGGCGAGGTGCGGCTGCGCGTCGGCCTCGATAGCGGCGGCGACAGCGGTGGCGGCGAACGGCTGGTCGTCGAGGTGGCCGACACCGGCATCGGCATCCCGCAGGCGGCGCTGCCGCGCATCTTCGAGCGCTTCTACCGCGTCGACAAGGGGCGCGCCCGCGGCGAGGGCGGCACCGGCCTCGGCCTCGCCATCGTCAAGCACGTGGCGCAGGCGCACGGCGGCCGCGTCGAGGTCGACAGCCGCCACCGCCACGGCTCGACCTTCCGCGTCTTCCTGCCACCGGCGGCGGTGCCCGCGGCGCCGCGGTGACGGCGGCGCCGCCGCTGTGACACCGTTGTCACGCCGGCGCGCCGCGCCCGTGACAGGCGCTGCGTAGCCTCCCCTCGATGCGTGCGGCCCGTCCGGCCGCCGCACCGCAGCCCGGCCCCGGATGCGCCGGCGGCCGCAACCCGATTCGGAGGGGGGAACCGATGAATCGCAATCAGGCGGCCTGCGCCGCCCTCGCCGTCGCCCTGACCGCCGTCCTGCCCGCGGCGCCGGCCGGCGCCGCCATCGAGGTGTTCCGCGACGGCGCGAAGTACGTCGCCGTCGGCGGCCGCATCCAGCTCCAGTACCACGCCTTCGAGCCCGACGGCGGCGAGTCCGAGGACGAGCTCTTCTTCCGCCGCCTGCGCCCGGAGGTCGAGGCCGGCGTCACCGAGGACTGGACCGGCAAGATCCAGCTCGAGATCGGCGGCGCCTCCGGCAGCAACGAGGTGGCGGTGAAGGACGCCTACTTCCGCTACGGCGGCTTCGAGGCGGTGAAGGTCACGATCGGTAACCAGAAACCGCCGTTCTCGCGCGAGTTCCTCACCTCGTCGAAGGAGCAGCAGCTCGTCGAGCGCACCTTCGTCGGCGACCACAACTACGGCTCGCCGGACCGCATGCTCGGCGTCCGCGTCGACGGCGAGGCGCTGGGCGAGCGGCTGACCTGGGCCGGCTCGTTCGGCAGCGCCTCGGTCGACCCCGACGCCCGGCGGCTCGACTTCGACACCCCGGTCAATCGCGACGAGGACTTCAACGAGGGCTGGCTCGCCGCCGGCCGCCTCGAGCTCCA
>CAZLBJ010000097.1:0-3680 GCA_964557755.1 uncultured Thermoanaerobaculia bacterium | reverse complement strand
AGGGCGAGCGACCAGCTGTCGCCGGCACGCCGCTCGAGGCGGCCGCCGAGGCGCTCGACCACCGGCGCCAGGGCGAACAGCGGCCCGCCGTCGCCGGCGACCATCGGCACCGCCAGCAGCTCGCCGTCCGGCGCCGGCTGCTGCGGCGCGGCGGCCGGCGGCAGCGCCAGCAGCGCGGCGAGCCCGGCGGCGGCGGCGAGCGCGGCCGGGGCGCGGCTCGGAAGGCGGCGGCGGAGGGCGGTGCGGCGGGGGGCGGAGGAGGTGGCGCGAGGCGACTTCACGGCAGGGGAGGATACCACCGGGCGGCGCCTTCACCCGTGGCGCGAGGCGCGATATCCTCGAATCCCGCTGCATCCGCGTTCCCCCACGGAGAGGAGTCGACCCGCATGGACATCCGCCAGTTCCGCGTCGTCATCCGCGCCAAGAACTTCGACCGCACCAGCCGCTTCTACGGCGACGTGCTGGGCCTGCCGCGCCTGCAGAGCTGGGAGCGCGAGGACGCCCGCGGCACCCTCTTCCAGGTCGGCGCCGGGGTCGTCGAGGTGGTCGGCAGGCCGCGCACCGACGCCGGCCGCGGCTGGGACGAGGCCTACGACTACCAGGGCCCGCAGCAGAAGATGGAGCTCACCGTGGTCGTCCCCTCGGCCGAGAAGGCCTACGAGTCGCTGCTGATGCGTGACCAGAACATCCCCGGCGGCCTGCGCCACCTCGAGGACGGCACGCTGGTCTTCCAGACCCACGACCCCGACGGCGTGCACATCGTCTTCCGCCAGTCCGAGTCCGAGTCCGCCGCCCGCCACCGCGACCTCGCCACCCCCTCCGCCCACGCCCCCGCCCAGGAGCATGGCGGCTGGGCCGGCGACCACGAGTGGGGCGACCGCGGGCGGGCTTGACCGCTTGCATTCTGCTGCCCGTGCTGGCATTATGCGGGCATGCAGATCACGATCCGTGACGTCCCGCCGCAGGTGAGGGACGAGTTGGCTTCCCGCGCCGCGCTCGCCGGCAAGTCGATGCAGGAGTACCTGCGCGGTGAGCTGGAGCGGCTGGCGGCGCGGCCGCCGGTCGAGCGGCTGCTCGAGCGGGTGCGCGAGCGCAAGGCGGCGGCCGGCACCCGGATTCCCGCCGAGGAGATCCTCGCCCACCTCGACGCCGACCGCCGGTGAGCGTCGTCGTCGACGCTTCGGTGCTGGTGGCCTTCACCTCGGACGCCGGCGAGGCGGGCGACTGGAGCGACGGTGTGGTGGCGGGCGGCGACCTCGTCGCGCCCCATCTCGTCCTGGCCGAGGCGACCAACGTGCTGCGGCGGCTGGAGCTGGCGGGCCGCCTGAGCCGCCTGGAGGCCGGCGCCGCGGCCCGCGACCTGCAGCTCCTAGACCTCCAACTCGTGCCGTTCGCGCCCTTCGCCGACCGGGTCTGGGAGCTGCGGCAGAACGTCACCAGCTACGACGCCTGGTACGTCGCCGTGGCCGAGGAGCTCGGCCTCCCGCTGGCGACCCTCGACCGCCGCCTCGCCGCCGCCGACGGGCCTCGCTGCCGATTCCTCCTGCCTCCGGCACCCTGACCGAGGCGGCCTCAGTCTCGGGCGTGCCTGAGTCGAGTCCTCCGCTGCCCGAACGGCCCCGGCTTCCGCCCCCGCGGCCACTCTCGGCTTCGTGTTATACGAACGCCGCCAGAGGGCTTAGGCGAACGCCCAAGATTCGCTGACCACCCTCTCCAGCACCTGCTAGACTCCGCAAGCCAAAGGACGCGAAGGAGATAGCCGATTGAGCACCGGAGGCTGTCCCGCCATTACCCGACCCACTCCGGGCCGCAATCCCGATCACCCCATTCGCTCACTCAATGGTTCTGCGCCGGGGACCCACAGAGCCAGTCCGCCAGCATCATGAACGACTACCCGACCCACATGCCTGTCGATCCTGAGAAGCTCCCGTATCACTACAGCGTTAGCTACCTCGACTTTCAGGCTGAGCGCCGGTTGCTGGAAGCGCTTCTCAGCTCTCTCGGGTTCACTCCAACTCTTGAGGCGGCACCTACCGGCCTATCGGGCCTCAAGCACCGCGACACACTTGTGGGCGTCGACTCTCAGCGCAGCCACATGGTAGTTGTCCAGAGCGGCTTTCAACAGTTGTTCGTCCTCGAGCGACCGCGCGCCCAGCGCCTTGGCACACCTTACGAGCCGCCAGATAAGCGGAGCCTCGATGAGAGAGAGGAAGAACTTCGCAGAGAGCTGATATTTTCCGCGTATGACCTTAAGGCTCGCTATGAGGACAAGGGAATCGCTTGCGACATACTGTATTTCTTGAATGCAGCCTCCCCTGAGGAGGGGTTGGACTTGCATGCCCTGGCTCTTGAGCGCCAGTCTAAGCAGCAACCGCCTCTCCCGGTTGCAACCAATCGATACAGTGGAACAAACCCTCCTCCCCGTCTACCGCTTGGAGCGCTGCGCCGGAATGCACTCTCGACGGGTGCTGCATTCCTGGGTCTTTCTGACCTCAGTCCCGACGAACTTGCGGATCTAACGCGGGCCGACTCAGATCGAACGGTTCTGGTGGCACGGCAGGCCTTGGACAGACTCCGGCTTGCACAATACTTCCATCCGCCGGCGGATGAGTTCCTTCTCGGTGCGCTTGCAGGCGAACACCAAGGTCTCCCAAATTCCGACCTAGTCAAGGCTACTGATCTTACAAGAAGACTTCAGCATCCACTTGCGGCGAGTTCGTTGTTGAAAGGTGTGGACATCGAGAATCCACTTGAAGTGGCTAGGGCACTCAAGAAGAAGGGGTTCGTGAGGTATGAGGGAACCATCGCGCACACGACAGATTCGGGTGCGCAGATCGTACACAAGTTCGCGGGCACCCCCCAGGAGAGTTGGATCATGAAGATCGGTAAGCTCTTGAGCCTCTTCAAGGGATGGTAACCGTGCCTGACAGGGCGCAGAACCAGCCCGCTGCACCGGTCGCGCTGCGCGCGCCGGTGAGCGGGACGGGCCGTTGGGCGGACGAGACACTGAGGAACGCATGCACCGATTCGTGACCTTCATCTGGGGCGCCGCCCCCGGGACCGCCGATGGGCCCGATGAGCGACCCGAACTGCGTAATGCATGGTGTCGCGTTGAGTCGTAGGATGGGTGTCGTTTTCCTAGCGCTTCATGGCCCGCCGCCGTGGTACTGTTTTGCGATAATCAACGTCTCGTCAGGAGGTTCCCGTGAGCTCGATCCCCCGCCCCGATCTTTCCGCTCGACCGCTGCAGATGACCTGCGAGTACACGGTCAACGCCAGGCCAGAAGAAGTCTACGCCGCCTGGACGAAACGCTTCGACACCTGGTTCGCCCAGGCCGGAACGCTCGCCATGGTGCCAGAGCCAGGGCGGCCATACTTCTTCTACAACCGGGATGACTGGGGCAGACATCCTCACTACGGCCGATTCCTCGATGTGAAAGAAAACCAGCTCATCGAAATGACGTGGATGACGGGAAACGGGACCGCCGAGGGAACAGAAGGAGCCGAGACGGTCCTTCGCATTGAGCTTGTTTCCAAGGGCGGGGCTACCGACGTCCGCTTGACCCACTCCGGTTTCGTCTCCGAGAAGTCGCGCGACGGACACAAGGAGAACTGGCCGCTGGCCCTGAAGATTCTGGACGAAGCGCTGTCGTGATCAACCTCTTGTCAACGTGGTGCTG
>CAZLBJ010000096.1:0-3224 GCA_964557755.1 uncultured Thermoanaerobaculia bacterium | reverse complement strand
AGTGGATCGCGCCGGCGCGTGCGCTCGCCCGGTGGCGGCGCGGCGAGGTGCTGGCGGCGCCGCCGATCCTCCACCTGCTCAAGGTGATGGCCGAGGACGGGCCCGAGGCGGGGCTCGAGCGGTTGCGCCACCCGGTGGAGGCCGACCTCGGACCGTTCCGCCGCATCGAGTTCCGGCCCGGGGTCATCCTGCTGCCGCTCGCCACCCACACGCTGCCGCCCGCCGACCGCACCAACGCCTACCTCCTCGGCACCGGCGCCGAGCGCGTGCTGGTCGACCCCGGCAGCCATCTGCCGGTCGAGATCGAGCGCCTGCGGCGCGCCGTCGACGCCCTGGCGGAGCGCGGCGAGGGGCGGGTGACGGCGATCTGGCTGACCCACCACCACGCGGACCACGTCGGCGGCGTCGAGGCGCTGCGCCGCCACCTCGGCGTCCCCGTCCTCGCCCACGCTCTCACCGCCGAGCTGCTGGCCGGCCGCGGCATCGCGGTGGACGCGACGCTGGAGGACGGCCAGCGGGTGGTGCTCGCCGGCGGCGGGGACGGCGACGGCGGCGAGGAGTTCCCGCTGCGCGTGCTGCACACTCCCGGCCACGCGCCGGGGCATCTGTGCTTCTACGACGAAACCTGGGGGTCGCTGGTCGCCGGCGACCTGGTGGCGGGCCTCGGCACCATCGTCATCGACCCGCCGCAGGGCGACATGGACGCCTACCTCGCCTCGCTGGAGCGGCTGATCGGCCTCGCTCCGGCCACCCTCTTCCCCGCCCACGGCCCGGCGATCCGCGACGCCGCCGGCAAGCTGCGCGAGTACGTCGACCACCGCCTGTGGCGCGAGGAGAAGGTGCTCGCCGCCTGGACCGACGGCCTGCGCGACCCGCGCGAGATGCTCCCCAGGGTCTACGACGACACACCCGAGAAGGCGTGGCCGCTCGCGGCACGCCAGATCGTGGCGCACCTGGAACGGTTGCGGCGGCGGGGGCGGATCTCGGGCTGAGCCGGGGCCGCGGGGACGGGGCCGGCGGGGCTCGGCGCCCAGGGGCCGCGCGCGCGTGCTCGGACTTTGGCGGGGGGCGCGCGCTGTTCGTGGAGGGCGCCCCGCCGCTCTCGCCTCCACAGGGGCTTGCCCTTGCGCCCTCCCCGGACCCCCTGTGCGCCGAGCCCCGCCGGCCCCTCGCCGCTCGTGGGTGATCCCGACCCGTCTGACGATCCTCCACAAGGTAGAATCTCGAGCTGAGCGGATCGGATCTCGTGCTTTTCCTTCTAGCCGATCTGTTCTCGATTCCCACTCCGAAGGAGGTTCTCCCATGCGTCCGTCGATCCTCGTGCTCGCGCTCGTCTTTGTCGTTGCCATGACCACCTCCCGGGCCGCTGCACAACAGGGGGGTGGGATGGGAGCCCAGAAGCCGGTGCCGCCGACGCCGGGGCCGCAGGACGTGCCGCGGGTGCAGGCGATGGAGGTGGGGCTGGCGGGGGACGGGAAGCCGGATATCTTGCGGTTTCTGAACGTGCGGACGGCCACCCGGGCGTCGCTGGCGCCGGACGGGTCGGCGCTGGCGTTCTCGACGGCCATCAGCGGCGAGCCGCAGGTGTGGATCGTCGACGCCGCCGGCGGCTGGCCGCGGCAGCTCACCTTCGGGCGGCCGGTGACCTTCCACGAGCACTCGCCGGCCGGCGGCTGGATCGCCTACGGGACGGACCGCGGCGGCAACGAGCGCGAGGGCTTCTACCTGGTCTCCCCGGACGGCACCCGCGAGCGCGAGCTGCTCGCCCCCGCCGACGCCTTCCGCGTCTTCGGCGGCTTCTCGCCCGACGGCACGAAGATCGCCTACGCCGCCACCGGCCGCACCGCCGACGACTTCGACATCCACGTCCTCGACGTCGGCAGCGGCGAGGACCGTACCGTCTACCGCGGCCGACGCGGCTTCTTCGTCGCCTCCTGGCGCCCGGACGGCGGCGCCCTGCTGCTCAGAGAGACGCGCGGCGAGGACTCCAACGACGTCCACCTGCTCGACCTCGCCGGCGGCGAGGCGCGGCCACTGTTCGCGCCCGAGGAGCGCGCCGCCTACGGCGGCTTCGCCTGGAAGCCCGACTCATCCGGCTTCTACCTGTCGACCGACGAGGGCCGCGAGCACAGCGCCCTCGCCTGGTACGACGCCGCCGCCGGCGAGCTGCGCTTCCTCGAGACGCCGCCGCACGACGTCGAGGACGTCGGCCTGTCGCGCGACGGGCGCTGGCTCTCGTGGTCGACCAACGAAGGCGGCTGGTCGGTGCTCCACGTGCGCGACCTCGAGAGCGGCCGCGAGGTGCCGGTGCCGGCCGGCCTGCCGCGCGGCGTCGTGCGCACCGCCTGGGCAGCGGCGGCGCCGGTGCTGGCGATCCAGGTCTCCGGGCCGCAGGTGCCCGGCGACGTGTGGACCTGGGACCTCGCCACAGGCACCCTCCGCCGCGCCACCGAGTCGGCGACCGCCGGCCTCCACGTGGCGGCGATGGCGCTGCCGGAGGCGGTGAGCTTCCCGGCCCGCGACGGCGTCACCCTGCACGGCCTCCTCTACCTGCCGCGCGAGGCCGGCCACGGCGGGCCGCCGCCGGTGGTGCTGGCGGTGCACGGCGGCCCCACCGCCCAGGCGCGGCCCGACTTCGACCCGGTGCTCCAGTACCTGCTGGCGCGCGGCATCGCCGTCCTCGACTTCAACTTCCGCGGCTCGACGGG
Source organism: uncultured Thermoanaerobaculia bacterium (assembly GCA_964557755.1). GTDB lineage: Bacteria > Acidobacteriota > Thermoanaerobaculia > Multivoradales > JBCCEF01 > CAZLBJ01. The sequence goes on along the minus strand of CAZLBJ010000096.1, from coordinate 516 downwards.
CTTCGGCAAGACCTTCACCCGCCTCGACGACGGCCGCCGGCGCCCCGACGCGGTGCGCGACCTCGCCGACGCCATGGCCTGGCTGGGCGAGGACGGCCGCGTCGACGCCGCGCGCGCCGCCGTCATGGGCGGCTCCTACGGCGGCTACCTCGCCTTCGCCGCCCTGACCGAGCACCCGGGCCTGTTCGACGCCGCGGTCTCCTTCGTCGGCGTCTCCAACTGGGTGAGCGCGCTCGAGGGCGCCTCGCCGCAGCTCAAGGCCTCGGACCGCCTCGAGTACGGGAACATCGACGACCCGGAGGACCGCGAGTTCTTCCTCGCCCTGAGCCCGATCACCCGCGTCGACCGCGTCCGCGACCCCCTCCTCGCCGCCCACGGCGCCAACGACCCCCGCGACCCGGTCACCGAGTCCGACAACTTCGTCCGCGCCATCCGCGAGCAGGGCGGCGAGGTCGAGTACCTGCGCTTCCCCGACGAAGGCCACGGCGTCCGCAAGCTCCAGAACCGCGTCACCCT